>CAZTUN010000001.1:0-22674 GCA_964616845.1 uncultured Rickettsiales bacterium
TCACCACTAAACAAAATATCTTCATCTTCTAATTTTATTTTGCCCTTGCGTCTTTCTCTTACTAAATTTTTAAAAGATTCATGAATAGCAGCCTGAGCTCTAGTTACTATTTCTATATCTTCTGGTCTTTCTTTAGAGAATGGATCTAATATAGATTTATTTTTCCCTTGCTTATAAATTCTTCTATCTACACCTATTTTTTTTATTGCATCAACAAAACCAAATCCTGCTGATATAACTCCTATACTTCCAACAATAGAGCTACCAGTTGCATAAATTTCATCAGCACTACAAGCCAGCCAATATCCTCCAGACGCAGCACAGTCTTCTGCAAAACTATATATAGGTATATTTTTTTCTTCAGCCAAACCTCTAATTTTTCTGTATATAATTTCTGACTGAGCTGCCGAACCCCCAGGAGAATTTATAACCAAGGCAATAGCTTTAGCACCTTTTATATCAAAGGCACGATCGATAGCCGCATCAACTGAATCTACAGTGATTCCAGACTTCATTCCTCCCTCCTGACCAATAACGCCAGAAAGTCTAAGAACAACAATTTTTGTTTTTGCTTTAAATAAAGCTCTTATTTTATGAGGGAATAGCTTACAGATAAGCCTTTTAAAACATGTTTTATCATGCTGGATAGAACAAGCATTAGATTTTTTCTTACAGTCACTGTTAATCTCTTTCTGTTCAGACATTTTTTTCTCTTTATCTAGAATTCTTTATATATTTTACGTCTTTATAGCACTTATTATAGCCATTCTCGAAGCAAAAATGCTGATAGGAAATATAAGTAATATTAACGCAAAAAGCAATTGATAATACTGATTAACCCCAAAAATTACAACTGGTATATATAAAGGCAATATCAATAATTCTGCTATAGAATAACCTTTACTTGTCTCCAATGTAAGGCAAGCGCATACGCTGCTAAGAATACTAAGCAATATCGTACCCAATAATAAACTTGGAAACATTGATATTTTTGCTTCCAGCATCACCATAAGAATTGGAGAGGTTAGAAGCAATGGAACGGCTGTAACAATCCAATGTGAAATAATTTTGGCTATTACTATACTTTCTAGACGCACTCCTTTAATTAATAATTGTTCTAAAGTTCCATCTAAAAAATCTTCCTTGTATAGAGAATTAATTGCAAGCATTGACGACAATATACTACAAACCCAAATAATGGCATTTGCGATTTTAGGTAATATATTTAGGTCTGTTACAGCAAAAACAAACAAGCTCGCTGCTAAAACAAAGAACATAATCAGCGTAATAATGCTAGATGCTCCTTTAAAAGAAAGTCTAATATCCCTTAATATTATAGCTTTATATAATGCCATTGACATATTTTAATCTTCTTCTTTCTTACAAAAATCTGCTAAATCTATACAACATTGCAAAGACAGCTTTATATCTTCATTAGTTGCAATTATTACTGTTCCTCCTTGATCAATTCTTGATTTAATAAGACCATCAAGAAGATATTTTCCTTGCTCATCTAGAAAGTTATATGGCTCATCTAATAACCATATGCTACTCGATGGCGACAATAATAATCTTGTCAACTGAACTCGTTTTTTCCAACCCATTGATAATTTATTCAGTTTAACATTTCGCAAATCTTGTAGTTTAAAGAATTGTAAAGCTGCCTCTACTAACAATTCACCATTGCCATTAATTTGCGCCCAAAAAGAAATATTTTCTTCAACGGTTAAGTTATCTTTCTGTGCTGGCTTGTCGCCTATATAATTCAACATCTGACAATATTCATGGTGATATTCTTGATCTATACTTTCATTAGCATATAATATTTCTCCCTCACTTGGCTTAAGAAGCGTTGCTATAATACGAAGTAAGCTGGTTTTACCACTTCCATTTGCTCCCCTAATTATCAAAAGACAACAATCGCCTAAGGTATAACTTAGCTTCGTAAAAAGCACCTTATCACCATAACTACACGTCAAATTATTTAAGCTAAGCATAAATTTAGTGAAATATTTTTATTAAACTCTATAATATCTATAATAAATGTAATCGTTTTTCAAAACTTTAGCTATCTTTATAAAAATTTATGACAGCATCTGAACAAAATATATCTGTACTTAATATAAATAACAAGAATTATGGATACTATAGCATAGTCGAGGCTGGCATAAGGCTAGGTCTAGATTTTTCTAGGTTGCCTTACTCTTTAAAGATCTTATTAGAAAATGTTTTGCGCAAGAAAGATGATATTTCTATAACTGACGAAACTTTATCGGGTTTTTCTACTTGGATAAAAAATAGAAAAAATCCTCAAGAAATACCTTTTTCTCCTTCTCGAGTATTAATGCAAGATTTTACTGGAGTTCCTGCTGTTGTAGATCTTGCTGCCATGCGTGATGCAGTACAAAATATGGGTGGAAATCCTGAGGTTGTAAATCCATTAGCTAGAGTTGATCTGGTAATAGATCATTCCGTACAAGTTGATTATTCTGGCGATAGTTCTGCCTTTAAAAAAAATGTAGAGCTAGAAATGGAACGAAATTTAGAACGTTACGAATTATTACGCTCTGCACAAAAAATGTTTACTAATTTTCGTACCGTACCTCCTGGAACTGGAATTTGTCATCAGGTAAATTTAGAATACTTAGCAGATGTTATCTCTACTTCTTATGCCGATCATTCTCTGCCTATATTACATCCAGATACTGTAGTTGGCACTGATTCTCATACTACAATGATAAATGGCTTAGCCGTGTTAGGCTGGGGAGTCGGCGGCATAGAAGCAGAATCTGCTATGCTTGGTCAACCTATATCACTAACTTTACCAGAAGTTATTGGTTGTAAATTAATTGGCAAAGTTGCTGAGGGAGTTACTGCAACTGATGTAGTTTTAACGATTACAAATATTTTACGTAGCAAAGGGGTTGTAGAAAAATTTGTTGAGTTTTACGGTGAAGGCTTAGATCAAATGCCTGTAGCTAACCGTGCTACCATTGCTAATATGGCTCCAGAATATGGTGCAACTTGTGGCTTTTTTCCTATTGATAAAGAAACTTTAAAGTATTTGCGCTTAAGTGGTCGCAGTGAAGAACAAATTGAATTAGTTGCCAATTATGCCAAGGCTCAAAATTTGTGGCGTAATAATAACGAAGAGCCAGTATTTTCTGATAGTATAACTATTGACTTAAGTAAAATTGAACCATGTATTGCAGGCCCTAAACGACCTCAAGATAAAATAGCCTTAAAAGATGTAAAGAAGTCGTTTGAGAGTAATTTAAAAAATATCTCAAACCCTATTGATAATTATAAAGTTGCTAATCAGGAATATAGTGTAACGCATGGAAGCATCGTAATCGCCGCTATTACAAGTTGCACCAACACCTCTAATCCTTATGTATTAGTAGCCGCAGGACTAGTCGCAAGAAATGCTCATCGCCTTGGCTTAAAAGCTAAACCTTGGGTTAAAACTTCTTTAGCTCCAGGCTCTCAAGTTGTATCGCAATATTTAAAAGATTCTCAACTGCAAGAATCCTTAGATGCTATTGGATTTAATATAGTAGGTTATGGCTGTACTACTTGCATAGGAAATTCAGGCCCTTTAAATTCTGATCTTGAAAAAACAATTAAAGATAACAATATTGATGCTGTCGCCATATTATCAGGCAATCGTAATTTTGAAGGAAGAGTACATCCTTTTGCAAAGTCAAATTATCTTGCTTCGCCACCACTAGTTGTAATTTATGCACTTGCTGGAACTATAAATATAGATTTAATGTCAGAGCCTATTGCCTACAATCAAAATAACGAGCCAATTTACTTTAAAGACCTATGGCCAAGTTACGAAGAAGTTTGCCAACTAGTTGAATCAATAGTTACTCCAGAGATTTTTATAGAAAAATATAAAAATGTATTTAAAGGAGATGAAACTTGGCGCAGTATAAAAACAAGTGAATCTGTAACTTATAACTGGTCAGAGAATAGCACTTATATAAAAAGACCACCATACTTTGATAACATGAAGCTAACTCCAGATGCCGTTACCGATATTAAATCCGCAAATATTTTAGCTTTATTTGGCGACAGTATTACTACAGATCATATTTCTCCTGCTGGCTCTATCGCTAAAAATACACCCGCTGCCGAATTCCTAAGCGCAAAAGGAATTAGCCCTAAAGACTTTAATTCTTATGGCTCTCGCCGTGGTAATGATGATGTAATGATGCGTGGAACATTTGCTAATATTAGGATTCGCAATGAAATGGTTAAGGATAGCGAGGGCGGAATTACCATTCATGTACCTACTAACGAAGTAATGAGTATTTTTAATGCAGCACAAAAATACAAAGAAGCAAATACTCCTTTAGTTGTGATAGCAGGAAAAGATTATGGCATGGGATCTTCTCGCGATTGGGCAGCAAAAGGACCTTTATTGCTTGGAGTAAAAGCGGTAATTTGCGAAAGCTTTGAAAGAATTCACCGTTCAAACCTACTTGGCATGGGAATATTACCACTAACATTTACTAATGGTGATAATCGCAAAAATTTAAATTTAACTGGAAAAGAAAAAATCGATATAGTCGGAATTTCTAACATATCTCCACGCTGCAATCTAAAATGTATTATTACCTATTCTGACAATACTACAAAAGAGATAACTGTATTATGCAGAATAGATACTCTTAATGAATTAGAGTATTATAAAAATGGTGGAATTTTACAATACGTGGTGCGTAACCTTCTTAATAAGAAAGATAATAAAAGCTTGATAAATTTAACCGTAAAATGTCCAAAATGCAGTTATCGTTTTTCATTTTTACGTTTACTAAGAAATATGCCTTTCTTATTTACAAAATGCCCTGAGTGCAAATCTAAAGTATTTTTTAGAGCAACATCAGGAGCAAATTTATTGCTTATGTTAGTTTTTTCTTTGGCCACAATGTTTTATGTAAAATATAAATTAGCTACTACACATCAAATAACTATCGCAATTCCTATGATGATAATCGCAATTTATTATTTGTGCGCTTCATTGCTTGCTTGTTGCGATGGAAAAGTTCGTCTTAGCAAAAAAGACCAAGATGATAATTGATAGAATAAGCTATAAGCAGAAGGTGAAGTTTTTGCCACAAGAAACGGTTAAAGATCCTTGTATTATTAAGTCCATGCCTATAATGAGATCGTAATCTGGCGACTCATTATTAAACTCTCTTACTTGTAGATTATCTTTTATATAAGGAGTTTTCTTGTCTAAAAACAGCAATAATTTTATGTTATAAATATTTGTCTCTTTTGTATCAGTAGCAGATCTCATTGGTCCTTTACCTACTGGCTTCAAAACCGAATCTAAAATTAGTTGTTTTGATATAAATGTACTTGTAGCTCCCGTATCTACTAATGCTCTATACAAAGAAACATTTTCGTCATTAAAAGTTCCAGCCTCTAATATCCCAACAGGAATAATCATTTTCGACTCTGTAATTAACCCACTAAAGCACGGCATGCGATAAAATTCCTAATTCTGCAACTTTAAGAGAAACTTCTTGAATTGAGAATACGCCATCTGAAAAATTACTTTTGGCATATTTTACAGCATCGCCAAAACTATCCATATATTCTACAATTTTTCCGTGTCTCATAACCGCATATTTACCTGCATATGAGTCAATAATATTTGGCAGTTGTTTTTTAAAAGCCTCATAGTTATTATCTACTTCTTGTTGATATATATTGACTTCTTGCCCCATTTTATTTTCACCTATTTTTACCTTATAATGACAATTGTAGGACAATTAAGCTTTATAGTAAACTTTAAGTTTTATATTTTAATATTATTAATTACTAGGCAGTAATTTTATAACAAGCGGAACAATATTTTGTGCAATAAACTCAACTCCCATAAAATTTGGAGTACCATTTTTATTGCTATATTGAGGCACATCTCTAACTCCCTCAAGTAGATCAGGATAAAATTGTGTTTGGTATTTATAAGCTATATACTTGTATATTTGCGGCATCTTTATAAAATATTCAGGTTTTGCTTCTTTAGGTGGTTTTATTCCAGCGATAACAATTTTTATTTGTTTAGCAGAAAGATCTTTTACAATATTCTCTAAATAGTCATAAATTTCTTGCAATGACTTTTTTTGCATCATGTCATTATATCCTAGTTCTATTATAACAACATTTGGCTGGTATGAAATTATTTTTTGTAAGTCTCTATACGCTGACAACATTGTTCTATCTTCAAAACTTTTAGTGCTGATTACCTGTAGCTTCAGATTTCCAGTAGCATCAATAAGCCTTCTTTGCAAAACAACATCAAATGATTGACCAGATCCAACCCCATAATTTGAAAGCCACTGGTCTCCCAAAACAACTACTCTTGTATATCCTGGATAAAGATTCACTTCTTCGATCGCCATAACATTATGCGATATAAGGCAAAAAACTACAACTTGTAGCATAACAAGCCATAATTTTAGCTTCTTTATATAAAATTTACAGATAAAATTACGCATAATATTAGTTTTAAAATATCTAAATATAGTTTATTAGCATAACATATAATTATTGTAAGAGGAACATATGCGTTTAACAAAGACTGTTAAAAATATTTTAAATTACTATGAAAGTGACATTCCTGGAACTAAAGCAAATCTTGCTAGGATATTAATGCAAGGTAAATTAGCGGGAACAGGTAAGTTAGTTATACTTCCTGTAGATCAGGGCTTTGAACATGGTCCTGCACGTAGTTTTGCTCCTAATCCAGATGCTTACGATCCACATTACCATTTTCAATTAGCTATTGATGCTGGTCTTAGCGCATATGCAGCACCTCTTGGCATGATTGAAGCTGGAGCAGATAGTTTCGCTGGTGCTATACCTACCATCTTAAAAGTAAATAGCTGCAATTCTTTAGCTCCTGGGATAAAAGATCAAGCTATCACTGCTTCCCCAAGAGATGCATTGCGACTTGGTTGTTCTGCTATAGGGTTTACTATATATCCTGGATCTGAACATGCTTTTGACCTAATGGAAGAAATAAAAGAAATGGCTGAAGAAGCAAAATCATATGGTCTTGCTGTAGTAATTTGGTCTTATCCTCGTGGAGGAGAATTAAGTAAAGAAGGCGAAACTGCTATAGATATAACAGCTTATGCTGCTCACATGGCTGCTTTACTTGGTGCACATATAATAAAAGTAAAGCCTCCAACAGCCCATATTGAACAAGAAGAGGCTAAAAAAGTTTATCAAAAGAACAATATTGCCATTGCAACTTTGCAAGATCGCATCTCTCATATCAAAAAATCGTGTTTCAATGGGAAAAGAATATTAGTATTTTCAGGAGGAAATACTAAAGATACTCCTTCATTATTAGACGAAATTCGTCAGATAAGTGCTGGAGGAGCTAATGGATCTATAATTGGTCGAAATACTTTCCAAAGACCAAGAGCAGAAGCTTTAAGTCTTCTTAGTGATATAATTAAAATATATCAGGGCAAATGAGCACACAATTATATTTAATTAGTCCTCCTAATATTAATTTAGAAGAGTTTGCTGAACTATTAAATAAGGTTCTAGCTTTAAAAGTAGTAAAAGTTTTTCAATTACGTCTTAAAGATTGTAATGAAGAACAATTGTTAAATTCTGCTAGAACCTTATTATCAGTTTGTCATAAACACGGGATTCAATTTATTCTTAATGACTATCCTGATTTAGCTCATAAAATAGGAGCTGATGGCGTACATATTGGCGAAGAGGCCAATTATAAAGATGCAAGAACAATAATTGGTTCTAATAAAATTATTGGGGTTAGTTGCTATGATTCTATAGACAGAGCAATAGATTTTGCTGAAAAAGGAGCAGATTATGTATCTTTTGGAGCATTCTTTCCTACCACTACAAAAATTGCTAAAGCCACTCCAAAACCAGAAATAATAAAACACTGGGTAACTAATTCTATCGTTCCTTGTGTTGCTATAGGCGGTATAAATTTAGACAATGCAAAAATATTAGTTGATCAAGGGGCAGATTTTATTGCTGTAATTTCTTCCGTCTGGAATAGTAAAGACCCGCTGCAAGCAATCAGAGACCTATCTAAAATATGTGATAGTATCTAAAAATCATAAATATTATAATTTTATAATTTCTTTGATTTCTTTCTCAACTTTCTTATATTCGCTAATAATTTCATCATATATCTTTTTGTTGCAAATTTTTTCAGCTCTCAAAGAAGCAATTGCTAGCTTATCTGCCCCAACATTAAGTGCTAGTCCTTTTAGTGAATGCGCACTGCGATGCCACTCTTCTTCTAATTTTTTACTTAGTTTCAAATTATCCATTTTAACCAAACATTGCTTACTATTATCTAAAAACATTAGTAATAATTTTTTTTCTAGTTCTTTGTCTCCAGATGTTATTGCTAACAAATTTGTTAAGTTTAACGATGCCATTCTTACTACCTATACTTAGCTTTATAGTCTATTAATCTATTATAACTTTATTAATAAAAAGTTAACCAATCGTAAATAGATCTTACAAAGCCGTTATGTAGATCTGTATATCAAAATAATTTATTGTTAATTTTAATTATTCGTTAACCATTATCTTTTATATTTATTAAGATAATAGCAACAGGTAGTACTAGCAAATATGGCAAAATATCCTTTACCTCCGAGTTCTAAAATAAAAGACTCTCATACTGAGAATCTTTTGAATCATGTTGCTTATGGAATTGTTGCGCTAGATTACAAGGGTTTTATTATATTTCTTAATCCATTCGCTAAAAGAATTTTTAACTACCAAACTAAAGAAATTATAGGAAAAAAATTCTCTTCTCTTATAAAAGATTCTAAATTAGCTAAGCTTTCCATTACTTCTTATTTAAATAAAATTGAAACTAATGGCTTTTGTGAAACCATAGGAATTAGAAAGAATAATATTTTATTTCCTCTTGAAATAAGTAGTAATCACATCAACGAAGGAAAGGCAAAAATATATTTTGTTGCCGTACAAGATATAACAAAACGTAAAGATCAAGAACATCAACTAAAACGTGCAATAAATAAAGCACAAGATGCCAATCTTGCGAAAAGTGACTTCCTTGCAAATATGAGTCATGAAATTAGAACTCCCTTAAATGCAATTATTGGTATGACAGGTTTATTGCTTGATACAAATCTTGATCCTCAACAAAAAACTTGGGCAGACATCTCCAAACGAGCTGGCGAGTCCCTACTCGATATTATTAATGATATTTTAGATTTCTCTAAAATAGGTGCTGGAAAGGTAAAGCTAGAAAATATTGCTTTCGACTTAAGAAAGATTATCGAAGAAGCAATGGATATAATGTTATTAAAAGCTAGCGATCAGGGAATAGAACTTTTAATAAGATATCAAGATAACAAAGTTCCAAACTTTATAATTACCGATCCTGGACGCTTAAAACAGGTAATTATAAATTTACTTAGTAATGCCATAAAATTTACTTCTACTGGACACGTCCTTCTCAATATTTCTACTAAAAACATTACTGCCGCTAAAGCAAATATATTATTTGAAATTATAGATACAGGAATTGGTATCCCTGAAAATAAAGTTGATTATATTTTTGATAAATTCACACAAGCTGAAGAATCAACAACTCGTAGATTTGGAGGCACTGGTCTTGGACTTGCTATATGCAAGACTCTTGTTTATTTAATGCGAGGAACTATTGGAGTTAAAAGCAAATTAGGTAAAGGATCTAAATTTTATTTTAATATTGTTGTTCCTTACCAGAAAGATACACAAAATATTTCCTCTGAAAATATACTACCTAATACTTGTCTTGCTGATATAAACCTACTAAAGAATAGTAAAATTCTATTGATAGATAAATATAAAATTAACTATGAAATACTTAAACAATATTCTTCAGACTTTGAACTAAAATGTGACTATGCTTCTAATATAACAAAAGCAAGATCTCTTATCCGTCAATCAAGTGATACCAATAATCCTTATAAAATAGTTATATTAGATAATAACATTGAACCTTATGATATTTTAAATGCTATTACCAAGATAAAAACTATCGCAGACAAATCAACCATTTTGATTATGACATCTGCCCATAAGAGTATTGATTTTTCTGATAATGAATTAAAAAATCTTGGATTTAGTGCATTAATTATTAAGCCTATATATAAATATCTTTTAGAAAATATTCTAGCTCTAAGCTGGGACAGCAAGTTAAATAATAAAGATCTTCCTTTACTAACCAAACCTATTATTTCTGACTTAATAAGAAAACATTCTGGTATATCTAATACTCATGACATAAAATTTAATAATGCTAAAGTTCTTATAGTTGAAGATATGGCTGTAAACCAAATGCTTATGAGCAATCTTCTTACTAAACTTGGCTGTACTGTCGATGCAGCTGCAAATGGAATAGAGGCAATAAGTACCGTAAAGAAAAATCATTATGATTTGATATTCATGGACTGCCAGATGCCGGAGATGGATGGCTTTGAAGCTACAAAGAAAATTCGTATTTATGAAAAAAAAGCTAAAAAAGATCCTCAAATAATTATTGCTCTAACTGCTAATGCAATGGAAGGCGATAAAGAAAAATGTATTGATGCTGGCATGGATGATTACTTAAATAAACCAGTTACATTTGATAAAGTTATAAATTTAATAAAAAAATATCTATCCTAGAACTATAAATATTGCATAATCTTATTATTTTCTTATTTTTGTAGATATAATTGTAATTTATCTTTTTTATTTTAGTTCTACGATGAAAACAATAATCAGGTATATCTTATTAACTGCTCTTAGAGATTGGCTTTTTGCAGGATTATTTTTTGCAATTATGCTTGCTTTTGCTTTGGCCATCTTTACAGGAAGTACGGCACTTACAGAACAACAAAATATGTCTTTAGTCCTCTTTGCTGGCAATTGCCGTATAGTATTGGCAATAGGTTTTATTGTTTTTATTTGCTTTTATATTAGGCGATCTTTTGATACAAAAGAAATTGACTCATTCCTTTCAAAACCCATTTCTCGTTTATCATTTATCTTGTGTTATTGGCTAAGTTTTATGATTTTAATCATGCTTGCCATGTTTCCTGTTATAGCAATAATTACCTTGTTTTTCTCCGTAACCTTAAAAGGACTATTTATATGGGTAATTAGTCTACTTCTAGAACTTAGTATTGTCTGTGCATTTTCTTTGTTAAGTTCTATCATATTAAATAGCTCTATAAGTAGTGTTCTTTCTACCTTAGGTTTCTATATCATATCAAGATTAATGGGTTTTTTTATATTCACGATCTATGATCCTAACTCACTTACTCACAGTGGTTATTTTTCAAATATTATGACAATTTTGCTAAAAATAATTTCTACTTTAATTCCAAGGCTAGATCTTTTTGCTAAAACAGACTGGCTAATTTATGGTCTTGGCTCAATTCTAGATCTATGGCTATTTTTAGCCCAAGCTATAATATTTAATCTTATCTTACTTGCTATGGCAACTTTTGATATAAAACGAAAACAATTCTAATATGAAAAATATTTCTGTAAGAATCTACCTATTTATATTACTAACAATCCAAATTGTTTTTTCTCTTTATGCCAAAAACTATCCGCCTAATTTATCAATAGTTCCAGATGTTCCAAGTAAATCATCTATCAAAGCCTTTGCTTTTGGAGACGAACAATTATATTTTAGAATACTGGCTTATCGCATACAAAATGCTGGCGACACTTTTGGCAGATTTACTGCTTTAAAACTTTACAACTATCGTAAACTTTATAATTGGTTTTGCTTGCTTGACGAGCTAGATTCAAAATCAGATTTTGTTCCTTCTTTAGCTAGCTATTACTTTAGTCAAACTCAAAATAGTAAAGATGTAATTTATGTAGTTAACTATCTCTCAGAACATGCCTCAAAAGACTTATACCATAAATGGTGGTGGTTATCCCAAGCAGTTTACCTTGCTAATTATAAGCTTCATAATAAAGACCTTGCTTTAAGGCTTGCTTATAAACTTGCAAGCACTCCTCGAAATGATATACCTCTTTGGGCAAAGCAAATGCCTGCCTTTATTCATGAACAGCGTGGCGAGTATGATCAAGCTCTAGTGATTATTAATCATATTATTGACAATATAAATAATATTCCTCACGGCGAACTTAATTTTATGAGTTATTTTATCAAAGAACGATTAGGTAAGATGGAAGATATAATGACTAAATATAAGCATCATAAACAGCATTAAAGTTTAATATGCTCTTAAAATACTAGTTATTATTATTTTATAATGGTATTATGTCGTTCTAGAGATTGCATCTTATAAATATCTAAAGTTATTAGTTCGTAGTTTGTATTATGCAAAAATATTTTTATTTAGAAAATATTTTGGTGTTTTTAAGTATAATTCTTGCTTTAGCAAGCATTAACGGTTCTGCTTTGTGCCAAGAAAAAAAGTTAAATTATGACTATACTCCCCTAAGCTCTGCTAATATTACTTCATCATTGCCTTATACAAATGATGATATAAATATCCAAAACTGTAATATCCCTTATAAGTCAAATAATAATTCTGATATAAGAAATTTTTATCTCCCAAATATAAGATCTTATACTTATCCACTAGATTCAGACCCATTTAATGAAAATTACAACTCTTTACAAACCCAAGAAGTTATAGCCTCTGGAGAAGTGAGCAGCAAATGGCATTTTATTGTAACTGGATTTAGTAAAAAACCAACTAATATAAACTACACTGGCAGCAATAATAATAGTAACAGCGGAATAATTGGCTCAGGTCAAATTCACTTTGGCTTAAGTTATCATTATGATTAGTCTATTTAAGTATAATTGGTTTATTTAGTCTGCCGTGAAAAAGTCTCTTTTTCACAAGCGACTATTTATGCTTAATTTTCTAACCATAATAAAATCCTGCAACTATTTTGACTATCTGAGGTAATATAATCTGCTGTAGTTGCCTTCATATAGCTAGATGTCACGCATTGATTATTATCTTGGTTATTTTCTGATCTAAAAACTACTATATTTCCTTCAACAGGATTTGCAGTATTATCAAATTTTTTGTCTATTATTCTAGCATCTGCAGCACTAATTGCTCCTCCTGTAGCTTTACCGTTTTCAGTTGTAACTAACTGTACGCTATTCCCACTTTTACCATTAGCGTAATCATATAATTTTATGTACTGTATAATGTAATATGCACCTTTTATTTCACTAGTTGGAACATTGCTTCCAGATACAAAATTATCTTCACTAATTTTATTACCAGTATAATTTCCACTTATCATGTTTGACTTAGCTAATTGATGCCATGCACCAAGTGTTTCATTAATATTATCAATTCTTTCATCGCCATTACCATTAGTTGC
Source organism: uncultured Rickettsiales bacterium (assembly GCA_964616845.1). Lineage (GTDB taxonomy): Bacteria > Pseudomonadota > Alphaproteobacteria > Rickettsiales > UBA6187 > CAYZBM01. The sequence goes on from CAZTUN010000001.1 coordinate 13,414, forward strand.
ATTGCTCCAATAATTAGTAGCGTTTGGCATATCTCCTGGCAATGAAGAATATTTTACTCTAAAATTATCTATGGCTGTTTTATACCCTGATAATTCAGAGGCTATTTTGTTTAACTTTGCTGCTTTTGAAAGATGAACTCCTGAGGCTATCGCTGCTAAAATCAAAGATATTATAACTATTACTATTGATAGCTCAACCAGCGAAAATCCTCTAATTTGCTTAATATATAGTCTAAATGACATAACTATCCGATGTTATTATATATTTAACCATTTTATACTTATGATTTAAATTTTGTACAATATAAAAGCAATTATTCTCTTAAATTCACTGATTTTATTAGTTAGTGTCTAGTTTTCATTTTAACCATAAGAAAGTTAAAGCAAATGCAATAAAACCTATCGTAATTAGTAAAACTATACACTACCTAGATAAAACGCTTCTTTCTTAATATGCATATTTAGATTTCTATCTATTATAGGCACATTTCTTTCAATAATATCTAGATATACCAAGGCTTTCAAAACATTAAGTTATTAAGTGTTTTTGTTGTAAAATTATGGTATAATTACATTAAGGAAGATGAGAATATAAAGATCGTTTAAAGTTTCTGTATAAAAAATTAGAGAGGTTTTTATGGTCAATAGACTCCTAACCTACCTAATCAAATCACTAGTTTTAATAAGCTTGTCGCTTTATTTGATCTCTTGCACCCAAATTCATTCTACTTTAGTTAATGCTCCAGTATCAAATAAACTAACGTCCTTAGATGGCAGTAGTATTGTTGATAATATAGGTTATTTAAATAAGCATGAAATAGGTGATTATAACTATGTCACAGATACTTCTTTTGACTCACGTAAGAATAATTTTGGTGGATTACAATTTAATTCACCTTTCTCTGAAAAAGATAAATCTATACTAACCATTTATCGCAAAGGTAGAAATTTTTTAGCTGAATCTATGATTTATCAAGATAAAAAAGCAAAATATTTTTTATCTTTTGGTTATGACAAATCAACAAATTTACCGCGAGCCGGTTTTAAACTAGAGTTTTAAAGTAAATCGCCATTTAGTAATAGCTCAACTTCTTTTTGAGCTATTCCCAAAGCTGATTGATCAGAACATCTCAATACTATGCTTACACCATATCCTTTATCATCTTTGAATGGATAACTCCCTATCTCTACTTGAGGATATTTATCCTGAATTTTTGATAATTGTGTTGCTATGCCACTCTCTGAAACATGAGCACTAACTTCACGAGAATAAACTATTTCACCTACGGTAAGTTGATCTTTTATAGTTGTAAACATACCTTGCATTATATCTGGCACTCCAGCCATAACAAAAACATTTTTTATTCTATATCCTGGGGCAGAACTAACTGGATTTTCTATTAGAATTGCTCCTTCTGGAACATGCGCCATTCGCAATCTTGCTTCTGTTAAATTATCAACTCCGTAATGAGATTCTAGCCTTCTAACTGCGTCTTGATGCTTGATTAAAGGAACTAAGAATGCTTTTGCCATTGCTTCCGAAGTAATATCATCATGGGTAGGTCCAATGCCTCCAGTAGTAAAAACATAGGTATAATTACTACTTAATTGTCTTATCGTATCTATAATAACATGCATAATATCAGGAATTATCCTCACTTCGAGAAGTTTTATCCCTTTTGCTACCAGATGTTTTGCTATATAGTTGATATTTTTATCTTGGGTACGTCCAGATAATATCTCATTACCAATGACTAATATTGCTGCGGTTGGGTGCATAGACTTAATAATTTAATAGTTACTTGCTAATTTACTCTAATCCAATATATTAGTACTATCCTTAACTTTAGCAACATTTATTTCAAAAGATATTTAAAATGGCTAACGAAACTGTTACCTTACATAACTTAGAAGATTTTAAAGCTATGCGCAAAGCAGGACTTCTTGCTGCACAAGTACTTGATTATATAACAAGCTTTGTTGTGCCTGGAGTTGCAACGGAAGAGTTAGATAAAATCTGTCATGATATGATAATTGCTAATAATGCAATTCCAGCTCCTCTTGGTTATAGAGGATTTCCTAAATCCATTTGCACATCTGTAAACCATGTTGTTTGTCATGGAATACCTGATAATAGAAAACTAAAGGACGGTGACATTGTAAATATTGATGTTACAGTAATTGTCGATGGTTGGCATGGTGATACAAGCAGAATGTACTACGTTGGCGAACCTTCTATAAAAGCAAAAAGGCTTTGCCAGATAACTTATGAAGCGATGATGCTTGGAATCGAGCAAGTAAAGCCTGGTAATACTTTAGGTGATATTGGGCATGCCATACAATCCTATGTTGAGAAACATAATTACTCTGTAGTTAGAGATTATTGCGGTCATGGTCTTGGCAAGATTTTTCATACAGCTCCTAACGTTATGCATTTTGGCAAACCAAAAACTGGTCTAGTACTTGAAGAAGGGATGTTTTTTACTATAGAGCCAATGGTTAATGCTGGTAAGTATGCCACAATATTAAATACTCAAGATGGCTGGACTGTTTGGACTAAAGATAAATCTCTATCTGCCCAATATGAACATAGTCTTGGTGTAACTAAAGATGGCTTTGAGATATTTACGGAATCACCTAAAGGATTAAAATTTCCTCCGTATAATATAATTTAAGACTTTTCCTTACTAGAGATTGCAAATACATTATCTACAACTGGGTCTTTTAGTACCCCTATATTTATTATTTTTCTTAAGGATTTTAAAGTATCCTCGTCTATTAATGGTGTTATTTTATAACTATCTGGGTCTATTCTATAATCCATTTTACAAAACATTGCGGCATTTGCATGACCATCTTGGAATGAAGGTTTATCATTTAGAAATTCACTTGCCTCTTGAGAAGAAATTTCCCCTGCTAAGATTTTTAATATTATTTGCGCTTCATAGCCGCTATTTATAAAAAACTTCTTTTTATCTAACCAGTTCATTAAAGAAGAACCATTTCTTGTAATCACCTTTATTAATAAGTTTTTATTTTCATCTATAGCAACTAAAGCTATTTTTGATCTTAGTTTTTTATGTTCCTCTGATTCAGGACGAGGATCTAAGCAAACTTCAAGTTTATTTCTAAAAATTTGATACTTGTCTTCATCTAAACCTTCTTTTTTATTTTTTTCTCCAATATCATCTTCCGTATAATTACTTGCATTATGTTTGTAATCTAGAAAAAATTGAGCAGGGTATAAGCTTCTGTCCGTAAGTTTTAAAGCATTTATTCTTAATTCTTCATCAAGTTTAAGATCATCAATATATGAATGTAATATTTGGTTGCTTGCATTAGGATGAGAAAGTAATGTAATTAATTTCTCTCCATCTTTTCCTAATCTTCTTACTGCATCTAAAATACTATCTGGATTAAAATGATCTCCGCCAGATTTAGCCCTTGTTCTTACTAATCTTATGGTATGAGAAAACCATACTTTACTAAACGCCATAACAATATCCTCCTATAAACTTTATTTTATAAAGATAGCTTAAAATCAGTGCTATTGTATTATAAAAACAGGAAATATATATTAATTTCTTAATAAAGTGACTATTATTCAGAAAAAATTACTAATTTTCTTAACTTTTGGCTTAGTATTTAGCAAGCAATTAGTTTACTTCAACTTAATTTGTAATTATTATATTACACATAAGTGTGTTTATCTTTTTATAATATTACCTTCCAATGAAAATATTCAATCGCCGTTATTCATTAGTAACAGATTTTATTATTATAACTATAGTAATTATATCTGTTATAATGTCATACTTTGTTATTAGAATAAATTCTATTCAAACGGCATTAATTGAAAAGAAAATGAGTTCTCAAGCTAAGATTATTGAGAATTTTTTCTTAAGTCGTATAACTTATTCTTATAGTATTTTAGGTTATATGGGAAGAAGAATTAGCCAAAGAACATCTGAGACTGGCTTTATTGACCTCAAATATATAGATCATTTATTTCAAACTTTTTGCAATGACTCTGAAGCAAATAAAGAGCTTTTATCGTACACTTTAATTGGTTGGGTAGATAATAAGTATAATATGGTAGTTACTGGTAATAATCATATCCTAAAAACTCCTACAAACTTATCTTCTCGCGATTATTTGATAAAAACCTCAACACAACAATGGATAATGAAATTAGGACAACCTGTTATAGGAGCAATTAGCGGCAAACCTATAATTCCAGGAGGAGTCGGCGTAAGTGATAAAAATGGAGAATGGCTTGGAACAATTATAATGGGCTTCCAAGAAAGTTATTTAGGCAAGATGTTTAGCCAAATTATTGATACTCCCAATACCAATGTAGCTCTCATAGACTCTGCCGGACAAATTATTGTTGAAAGTCCAAATCATTTTATTTCTAATAATATCTCCATTGCCGATAAAATCCGAAAAATTGATTTTACAGAAAAGAGTAAATCTCCATCATATAGCCAGACTGGTCTACTTGGTTTTGGTATAAATTATTATTATTATAAAATTCCTGATTACGATTATGCTATACTTATAGCTCTTAATAACCCTATTAGTTTGGCAACCCTAAAGCAACTATTGATAAAAAATTATCTTGAGTTAGCATTTTTATCTCTAATCGCTATATTATGTATAAGCTTTTTGAAAATTAGAGTTATTAATCCAATAAAAAATCTTTCTAACTTTGCTAAAGAAATTTCCTCTGGAAATACTAATTTTCCTCTTAAAAAAAGTAAATTTCCTTCTATTGAGATTTTTTATCTGGCTAAAACGATGTTAAAAGTTGCGCATTATATAAATAAAGAAAAAATAGTCAAAGAAGAATTGCAAAAAACTAACTCAGAATTAGCAATAGCTGAAAGCAAAGCAACTATTGCCAATAAGCAATTGAAAGATTATATGAACATAGTAGCTCATGATATATGCTCTCCGTTAACCAGTGCTATAGGCTTTGCCGAAATAATGAAGAATGAAATGCTTGGCAAACATTCTGTCGATTTATATAAAGAATACTCAGAAAATATTTATCATGTTGCCAATCATGTTGTCGATTTTGCTAATGACCTATTGGAAACGGCTCGATATGAATTTAATGGTAAAAATTCTATATACGAATTATTAAATCTTGAGAAATTAATTGGTGAAGTAGTAAAATTACAAACAAATTTTGCCCATAGCAGGGGTATAGAAATAATTGAAGAATACGATATAACCGATCCTCATATAATCTTAAGTGAGAGCAAATATCTTTTGCGAATATTTACCAATATTCTATCTAATGCAATTAAGTATAGTAAAAAGGATTCTGGCTCTAGAGTATGGATTAGTGTCAAAGAAGAAATAAAATATATTAATGTTATATTTAAAGATGAGGGATATGGTATAAGCGACCCTAACGAAGCTATAAAACCATATAATTCCGTTGCAGCTCCTAATAAGAACGAGAATCAAAGCCATGGTCTTGGTTTATATTCATGCAGTCAATTAATTAATAAAATTAATGGAAAGATGATTATTGAGAGTTCAGAACAATCTGGTACTACCATATATTGTAAGCTGCCAACAAGGCTATAAAATTTTTTTACTGCGACATTTTGTCACATTCCCAAAAATATAAATTATTTATATACATTACGCCATTATAGTAAATTTTAGACGGGTTTATATCATGCGTAAGATAGTTGTAGCTTTATTGATTTCAGCAATAATTAACCTATTTAGTACCAATGCACTTGCTTGTGCGTGTGGATGCGGAATATTTGATGTTGGAACAAGCTCTATGTTGCCAACCAGCCAAGGTGGAATGGCTTTTATTGAATATGATTTTCTAAATCAAAATAAGAATTGGCATGGATCATCTAATTCTTCATCTGCAAATAACCCTGATAAAACTATAAAATCTCAGTTTCTAACTATTGGAGCGCAATATATGTTTAATCGCTCTTGGGGAGCAAGTGTTGAGATTCCTTATTGGTATCGTCACTTTACTACAAGTGGTCATGATCATTCTGATATGGGCATGGAAGAAGATGATTCAATGCATAGCGCAACAAACAGATTTAATCATTCTTCTATTGGCGATATAAAAATAAAAGGAATATATTCAGGATTCTCTCCCGATATGTCTACAGGAATAACCTATGGTTTAAAACTTCCTACTGGTGATTTCCATTCCCATAAATTTGACCGTGATACTCAAATAGGAACTGGCAGTACTAATTTGCTACTTGGCGTATATCATATGGGCAAATTAAAAGATGATTGGAATTGGTTTGCAGATGCAGAACTTGATCAACCTGTACTAATTTCAGCTGACTATATGCCAGGTCGAGAAATTAATATTAGCACTGGTGTATACTATAATGGTTGGAATATAGGTCATACTAAAATTGCTCCTATTGTCTCTCTTACTAATTCTTATCGCTCTAGCGATCATGGCAGTGCAGCAATGTCTAGTGATAGTGGATATGAAAAAATTGTTATGTCTCCTGGTATCGAGGTAAAAAATGGCAATTACCGAATATTCGCTAATGTTGGGATACCTGCTTACCAAGATGTAAAAGGTCAACAACTAACTGCTCCTGCTTTATTTAAACTAAATATAAGTCGTAGTTTTTAATGTCCTTAACTTGACTTTTTAGAATCCGTTCTAGAATTTTTACTCTGGAACGGATTCTTATTTAGAAGCGAATTTTTGTATTTATTGTAAAATAAAATTGTTCTTTGCTATTACTCATAAAACTTGGTGATTTTATTGGCTGCGCATATGACAAATCAAATCCAATCAATTGACTATTATTCCTAATTCCTAACGCCCAACCGCTCATATATCCGTATCCTTGATTTATTTGTTCAGAACCTTTGCCATTATGAACTCTTGCTGTACCAGCATCTAACCCAACATATGGTTGCAAATTCCCCACTACCTTATTTACATAGTTATTATTTAACCCCAGTAACGCTTAAGAAATAGTTTTGAATTTATTATTTGTATTGACGATATTGAACGTAGAGGAAAAAATTTAGATATACGTGATGTATTAGGTCTCATATCTAATCTAAAAGAGCATAAGCAATGTAAGATTGTAATAATATTAAATGATGATGAGCTTGGAGAAAGCAAAAAAGAATTCTCTACTTATCTTGAAAAGGTAGTTGATGTGAATCTTAAATTTGCTCCTACACCAAAAGAATCTGTACAAATAGCCATTCCAAATTCCATGCCAATATTACGTGAATCCTGTATTAAACTAGGCATTTCTAACATTCGCATCCTTAAAAAAATAGAGAACTTAGTAGAGAAAATTAAACCTCTTCTTACAGAGAAAAAAGAACAAGTTCAAAATCACGTTATACAATATCTTACTTTATTTAGCTGGAGTTTTTATGATACAAAAAATGCACCATCTATTGACTTTCTAAGAAAGAAAAGTGATCTTAATAATGGTTTCGTTTATCATCTTCAAGAACCTTCTAAGCAGGAAAATGAATGGCACGCATTATTAAGTCCTTATGGATTTTTTCAGATTAACGACCTTGAGAATAAATTATTAGAAGGCGTTAAGAACGGATTTTTTGATGATAATTTAATTGAAAAATTTGCCTTAGAACTAAATAACTCTCTTTCTTGGAGAGAAGCTTTGAATAGACTCCTTTATTCCTTCGAAGATAATGAGAAAGAAGTAGTTTCAGAGATAACCAATACCTTTCTTTCCACCATCAAAGCTAGAAAACCTTACGAATTGAATTATATTTTTAAATTATTAAATTTTTTAGGAAAAAAACAAGATGCTGACAAAATCTTAGATGAATATATCTCTACGCATTCTGAAGAGAGAGCAATTTTCAATTTAAGCCATGATAATCTTGGAACTCAATACGATTCTGAGATTATACAAAGATTTGACAAACAATATAATTCCTATCCAGCTTTGCAATTTCTTGAACTTCATAATATCCTTACTAGACTTAGAGATCCATGTCCGGAAGATGAACTTCATTTGCTTTCAGAATTAGATATTAGTGAATATGTTAAACATTTTAAAAAGGAAAAAGGAGTACCTCTCTCTGATATGATCTTAGGCTGCTTGCAAATTGATAATATTGATAAACATAAAGAAATAAGAAAAAATATATCAATAAAAGCAACGGAGGCTCTTAAAGAAATTGCAAATGAAAATAGACTTAATGCTTTCCGTATAAGGAAGTATGGCATAGATATTTCTTCTAATAATTCAGAAATTATAGATAGCAAGGATAAAGCTAATGAACAACAATACTGCCATTAAAGAAGTTATCAAATTTTATTCTGATGAAAGCAAGAGCTTCGAATCATTAGGCGATAATAAGATAAGCTTTGTTAATGCTTGTAAGTTTAATGATCCTTTTGATCCAAGTTATGATATGCTTTATCATGCTTTTCATAGCGAAAAGAATTCAACAATAAAGGAAAAATATTCCAATTTCCTTGAAGAACTCAAAGATAACTTATTCTTCTGTTCTATGAAAAATGAGAACGAAGAACAAATTCCCAAATATTTATTAGAACACTATATGTGGGCTCACTATGCTAATGGTTTTAGAGGCATAGCGGTTGTTTTCGATGCTGAAAAAATGATACAATCTATTAATTCTAGTCCTCCTCCAAATGTTTGGACGGAAATTACTTATTTTGATGAAGTTCCTTCTATAGACCCTAGTGATTCAGAGGATGATCAAAATCTTATTGCTCAACAAATAATGGCTAGCAAATCATTATATTGGAAAAATGAACGAGAAGTAAGATTAACTTTAAAAGGGGAGAAGGGAAAAGAATATAGATGTATAGAATTACTTGATGATACTATAAAAAGGTTATTTACTGGACTAAGTTTTAGTTTTAATGAAAATAACACAGCCTATTTAAAAAAAATACAATATAAACACAAGAACTGTAAATTTTATAGTTCACAGAGAAAAGATGGCACTTTCAAATGGGAGTTTAAAATGATAGACAAACTCAATTAGTGGTGCCCAGAGGCGGAATCGAACCACCGACACAGGGATTTTCAGTCCCTTGCTCTACCGACTGAGCTATTTGGGCAAACAAAATTCTATTGATTGAAATCAGCAGTTGAGAGATAAAAAAGTAGTGATAATCTTCCTAGGTGTCAATCATTTTATCAATTTTTCATTTCTCTAAGGCATTTCTATGATAAAGAGTTCTCAACATTTTTTTACTACAATTGAAAAACT
>CAZTUN010000001.1:22684-40198 GCA_964616845.1 uncultured Rickettsiales bacterium
CTGTTTATATAGGAAAAGATTATAACTGTCTACTCTATTTCACTAGAATTTTTAAATAGACTAATGTCTTTAGCTTCATTCTCGCTGTCTGCTTCTTGATCGATATCATTTTCAACGGCAATAGCAGAATATTTTTCATTAAACCATTGTCCTAAATCAATATCCGCACATCTTTTGCTACAAAATGGTTTATATCGCTCTATTGCTAATTTATGGCATATCGGACAGGACATTATTATTCCATGTTCTCTTTATCTAAATTATTGCTAATCAAAACATTCCGCACTTCGTAAAGTGGCAACCCAACAATATTTGTATAAGAACCAAATATATTAATTACAAACGAACCAGCATATCCTTGTATAGAATAGCCTCCAGCCTTACCAATACCCTCTTTAGAGGTAACATAATCATTAATTTCACTTGAAGTTAACCTTTTAAAAACTACTCTGGTTTCAACTAATTTGCTTATTATTTTATCTTGGTTAATTAAACTAAATGCAGTAACAACCCTATGCGATTTACCAGATAAAAGATTAAGACATTTTAAAACTTGTTCATCTGTTTCTGGCTTATGCAAAATCTTATTAGCGGATATCACTATAGTATCGGCTGCTAGAACTAATTTATCTTGGTGATTTTTTGCTACCTCTTTTGCCTTTGATAAAGCAACCCTTGCTGCATATTGTCTGGGTTTCTCTCGTTTCAATTCGCCTTCATCAATATTTGCAGCAACAACAAAGCTAGGCTCAATATTAATTTGCCTAAGTAAATCAAGTCTACGCTGCGATGCTGATGCAAGAACAAGCTTTGGCACTTTAAGCGCCTCCTAGTTTTTATGACGATGAATTACTCGTCCTTTAGTTAAATCATAAGGAGTCATCTCTACTGTAACTCTATCCCCTGCTAGAACACGAATTCTATTTTTACGCATTCTACCAGATGTATGACCTAATATTTCATGACCATTATCAAGTTTTATTCTAAACATAGCATTCGGTAGTAACTCTAATACTACTCCCTCAAACTCAATAAGTTCTTCTTTTGCCATAATTTTCTCTTTATAAAATAAACGGTTATAACCGCACTGCTGTCTAGCTTACAATCCTCTAAAAGGCAAGTAAAATATGATTATCTTTTATTTTAATACTAAAACATATATTAAAGTAAAGACCTTACGCAAGGTAGTAAAATCCATTTTTATGTGCGTTGGCAGTAAATCCCTTAAGATTTCCGCACCTTCATTATGCAAAGCTCTTCTTCCTATATCTATAGCCTCAACTTTACTAGTATCTGCAAATTGAATCGCCTGAAAATAACTTTCGCAAACTATACTATAATCTTTAATAATTTTTCTAATTGCGCTTAAAGGAAAAGTTAGCTCTATGGCACTTCTTGTTGTTTTAGCTAGGATATAACAGGCAAATTTATGATCAATAATCTCAACTTCAATAGAATAAGGTCCTTTCAAGCCTTCTATCTCAACATAACTATCTTGAGTAAGATCAAGAATTGCTCTCTCACGCTCTATTTTAAATCTTTGGTTATTTATCAGATTTGAACTTCTGATTATAACCTGCTCTATTTTTGTCATGGCTGAAAATTATTCCTTACGTAAACTAACAGACAATGCGTGAGCATCTAAGCCTTCACTATCTGCAAGTATTTTAGTATTATTCGCCAATTTCTGAAAAGCCTGCTTACTGCAACCAATTAAAGATATTCTTTTCATAAAATCATATACTGACAATCCGGAAGAAAACCTAGCCGTACCAGAAGTAGGTAATACGTGACTAGGTCCTGCTATATAATCTCCTATAGCCTCTGGCGTGTAAGCTCCTACAAATATAGCCCCTGCATTACTAATTCTTGCAATCATGTTAGAAATGATTTTTTCATCTACCATTAATTCTAAATGCTCTGGAGCAATTTTATTAATAATATCTATTGCCTCCTCCATATGATCTACAATAACAACTAAGCCATTATTATCCCAACTCTTCTTAGCAATTCCTGCTCTTGTAATCTTAGCCAAATGCTCATTAACTGCAGAAATAACTAAATTTGCAAATAACTTATCGTCAGTAACTAAAATAGATCGGGCTGATTCATCATGTTCTGCTTGAGATAAAAGATCACTAGCTACCCAAGCAGGATTATTATTTTTATCCGCTACTACTAAAATTTCAGATGGTCCTGCAACCATGTCAATTCCAACTTCACCAAATAACCTTTTCTTTGCACAGGCAACAAATTTATTACCAGGCCCTACAATTTTATCAACTCTAGAAATAGTTTGCGTTCCATATGCAAAAGCTGCTAAAGCTTGAGCCCCTCCAATTTTATACACATTTCTTATGTTTAATATTTCTGCGGCTAATAATATTGCTGGATTTAGCTTATTATCTGGAGCAGGAACGGCCATAACAATATCTTTTACTCCAGCAACTATAGCTGGGATTGCATTCATTAATACACTGCTTGGATAACTGGCAAGTCCACCTGGAACATATATGCCAACCCTATTTATCGGTCGCCATAAATTTCCTAGCCTTACTCCTATTTTATCTTGGTAATCAAATTCCCGAGGCAACTGTTTTTCATGATATGCAAATATTCTTTCTTTTGCTTCTATAAGAGCATCATAAACTTCTTTGCTACACTCTAATTTTGCATTACGAAAATCATCAATACTAACTTTTATATTGCTATGTCTATCAAATTTCTTAGTATATTCTATTAAGGCATCGTCTTGTTCAGATTTTACTTTGGCAATAATATCCTCAACAATGCTATCAACATCTTTATCGGAAGTTTCGTTTTGTAATAAAAACTTATTTAATTCCTGATTAAAGCTAGAATCTTTGGTATTTAAAACTCTAACCATTTATCGCCTCTTCTATTTTTTTGATAATAGGATTCATACGCTTGCCTTCCGTCTTATATAAAGTTCTGTTTATGATCAAATATGACGAAATATCTGCTATAGTTTCAACTTCAACTAATCCATTAGCCTTCAATGTATTTCCACTTGATACTAAATCAACTATTAGATTACATAAACCCAAACTAGGAGCAAGTTCCATAGCTCCATTTAATTTTATACATTCAGCCTGCACTCCTCTAGAGGCAAAATAATCTTGGGTTGCCTTAGGGTATTTTGTTGCCACCCTAATGTGACTCCAATGAGCTGGATTGTCGGTTAATGCCTTTTCTTTTAATTCTGCAACAGATAATCTACATTTTCCTATCTTTAGATCAATCGGAGCGTAAATTTCTTCATGATTAAACTCCAACAATACATCTTTACCAACAACGCCCATACATGCCGCTCCGAATGCAACGAAAGCAGCTACATCAAAACTTCTGACACTAATAATATCTAAATCTTTTATATTAGTAGAAAACCTCAAAGACCTAGAATTAGAATCAAAAAAAGCCGCCTCTGGAATAATTCCAGCTTTTTTTAATATAGGAGATAATTCTTCTCTAATTCTTCCCTTAGGCAATGCAAGTATAAGTTTGTTATTCATAATAAATATTCCATAATCTATTCTGCAAATTCAATAATTTCTGCAGATTCTTTTTCATTTATTGCTGATAAATAATCCTCTTCATCAACATCTTTATAATTAGACAACGCATTTATTAAACCAGATAATTTCTTTCTAACATTTTCATCTGGAATGCCATAGTACTTACGGAGCAAATTTAATATTTCCCTAGTATTTGCAATTCCATTCTCAACCAATGCGTTTATAGTATCTTCACCCACTATTTCTTTTATACCCGTATCAGTAGGAGCTGCAACATCATATTCTTCAAAGAAATAACCAACTCCAACATTTAATATACAGGCAATTTCATAAAGCCTACTTGCTCCAATTTTGTTTAGCCCTCTCTCATATTTCTGAATTTGTTGAAAAGTAACATCAATTTTAGCTCCGAGTTCTTCTTGACTCATGCCAATCAGCGTTCTACGCGATCTCAATCGCCTTCCTACATGCACATCCATAGGATGAGGTTTAGAATTTGACATATTTGCTACCATTATTTTTATATAATATCTATATATACTATAGGCAATTTTCTACTTTTTTAGTAGCATTCTGTTTATACTAACACGACTAAATTTACTTTCAATCAATGCAATCACCAAAGAGCCAAACAATATCAGCAAAACTACCCAATGCCCTAAGCTAGCATAGACTGTTTTATTTGCAAGAGATTTAGGAAGCTTTGCATCAACAACAGTCTCTTCAAGCAGCTTACTTTGCGCAACCACCCTGCCATAAGGATCTATAACTCCAGAAATGCCCGTATTTGCAGCTCTTATTACAGGGATACCTTGTTCTACGGCTCTTATCCTTACCATTTCAAAATGCTGAAACGGTCCTGCCGAATATCCGTACCAAGCATCATTTGTAATATTTACTATTGCTTGAGGATAATCTTTGTTATTTATAACTTCGTGAGGAAATATAGCCTCATAACATATTAAAGGGCTAAATGGAACAAATCCATCTAGTCTTATAGTTTTTCTGCCTTCTCCTCTCGAAAAATCAACCATGCCATTAGTAATTTTATTAATTGCAAAAGGAAGATATTCGCGTAAAGGTACATATTCTCCAAATGGAACTAAATGGCTTTTATCATAAAATTCAGCTCTGCCTTTACTATCTGCAATAAGCATCGAGTTCCATATATTTTTTATCATACCAAAATTATCTTTTTCTACTTTAACAACTCCTGCCATTAAAGCACCTTGTTGTGGTATTACTTTACTTAATATACTGTCTTTTATTGGCGGATTATTTTCCATGATATAAGGTATGGCAGTTTCTGGCCAAATTATGTGGGTTGGAGCTATATTACTTTGTTTTAGAGATAAATTAATATGCTTCATAAGATTCTTATATTCCATGGAAGAATCCCATTTAAAACTTTGTTCTATATTTGCCTGAACTAATCTTAAATTTATTCCATCAACATAATCATTTTTTGCTAAAGATAATCTAATCTGACCAAAACTATATAAGCAGATAAGTAACCCTAGCCATAATATAACAAGCAACTTATTTGATTTATCTTTTATAGATAAACAATATGGCATAGCGCAAATTAATATGGTTAGGAAACTTAATCCCCATATGCCTACAACGCTAGTGATTTGTATCATATTAGTTGAAAAATTCCAAATATATCCAACTAAATTCCACGGAAAACCAGTAAATAAACTTCCCCTCAATATTTCAACTACAGTCCAAACCAAAGCAAAAATTATGACCTTCCTTAAGTGACTGACCTTAAACAAAAATAATCCATAAAAAACCACTGCTATATATAATGCAATCACAGCAGATATACCAAATAACGCAAAGGGAATAAGCCAACCAAACTGGGCAATGTCTATTGTAAGCGCAAAACAAATCCAGTGTAGTCCAATAGTAAAATAACCAAATCCAAACCACCAACCAAGCAATGCAGAGCTTTTGCCGTCTTTACATTCATCATGAAGTTTTAGTATTTTAGTCAATGAATATAGTGCTAAAGGAAAAACATAAAACGGCGGCAATGCGAAAGCTAATAAGCTTCCCAAGAAAAAAGATCTGGCAGCAGTTGTTTGTCCTATCTGCTTTATAAAAGAATATACTTTAGAGAAAGACATAATCTAATTTGTTTTCCGCACTAAAAGTTTTTTTAATCTTCTTGCATCTGCATCTATAACTTCAAAAATAACTCCTGAAGAATGATGTTCTATTATCTCGCCTTTAGTAGGAATTCTTCCTAACATAAAGAAAATAAGCCCCCCAACTGTATCAAAATCTTCTTCCTCATTACCAGTACGCAAGCTTACTCCAATATTATATTCTAGCTTCTCTACTTGCATTCTAGCTTTTACTTGATAGGTACTTTCATCAATTTTGATAAAATCTGGTTCGCCAACATCATCATGCTCATCATCAATATCGCCAACTATCTCCTCTACTATATCTTCAATAGTAAGCAATCCTTCTGTTCCACCATATTCATCTAAAACAACCGCTATATGTATTCTACGATCCCTCATCTTAACTAACAAATCAACAATATTCATTGATGGAGGAACATATAATATTTCACGCATAATATTTTTTAATTCTAACTCAGTTTTGTTAACCAGTAACGGCAGCAAATCTTTAATATGCAAGAAACCTGCTATATTATCTAGATTATCTTTGAAAACTGGAATTCTTGTATGACCAGATTCTATTATTGTTTTCCAAACTTCTTCTTGCTTCATATCTTGGTCAATTGCAACAATATCGGTTCTTGGAATCATTATATCATGAGTTGTTTTTTCGCCCAAACCCATGACATTATGAACCATTTCGCGTTCTTCGCTACCTACTTGTTTTCCTTCAGGATCATACTCATTTATTAGTTCAGCAACATCATTTTCTAATGACTTGCCTTTCAATGAGAAAAGTCTAAATATTTTGTTGGCAGATTTACTTATGCGGGAACTAGACTTTGTATCATTAGTTCCATTAGCACTATCAAGACCCGACTGAATATAATTTTGTCGGGGTTCAGGATCTTCTATCTCTTCTTCAAAATCGCCTATCATACAATAAAAACTAAAACCTCTTCTTAACTTGATACACTTTACCATTAGAAAAATGATAAAGATGGTGGATTTTACCCCCCTAAACCGCATTTGTAAACATTATTTCTGCTAATTACTCAAGTTCGAGCATTTCTAGCCATTTCCCCTTAGTTTAATAAGGATTAGAGATGCCCATAATTTGCAATATATCTATTTCCAACGACTCCATCTTTATTGCATCTTTTGGCTTTATATGATCATAGCCAAGTAAATGTAAAACTCCGTGCACTAGCATATGGCTAAAATGATTCATAAAATCTTTATTTTGCTGCAAGGCCTCATCTGTTATTGTCTCTAAAGAAACTATGATATCACCAAGGCATATAACTTCTTGAGTAGAATCTACGCTATCTATAGGAAATGAAAGTACATTAGTTGGCTTATCTTTACTACGATATTGTTTATTTAATACTTGTATATGCTTATCATTTGTAAGCAATAACGATATCTCGATTTGGCAAGAATTTATTTTGGCCTTACTTTCACTTAGAGCAATTTTAATAATCTGCTTTGCTTTAGATGATATTTTGGGTTCATATTTTAACCACCTCTTATCTTCTATATTAACATCTATTATAAATTTTAATTTTTTTGTTTTACGCACCATATGCTTCTACAATTTTTGCAACTAACTTGTGGCGAATAATGTCGTTATTATTAAATTTTATAAACCCTATTTCTTCTATGTTTTTTAATTTATCTAATGCTTCAGATAATCCGCTTGGAACAATTTTTGGTAAATCAATTTGAGTTAAGTCTCCGCTTATTACCATTCTTGAACCTTCTCCTAATCTGGTAAGAAACATTTTCATTTGAGTAGTGGTGGCGTTTTGGGCTTCGTCTAAAATAATAAAAGAATTTTTTAATGTTCTACCTCGCATAAAACCTAGTGGAGCAATTTCAAAAATTCCATTGGCTAAATTCTTTTGAATTTTATCTGCTGGCATCATATCATGTAAGGCATCATATAGAGGCTGCATATATGGATCGACCTTTTCTTTCATATCTCCTGGCAAGAAACCAATTTTTTCACCCGCTTCTACAGCTGGACGAGCAAGAATTATTCTTTCTACTCTATGGTTTAAAAACATTGACACGGCCACCGCAACTGACAAATATGTCTTACCAGTTCCTGCAGGACCTTCTGCAAATACCATTTCTTTTTCATGTAACAAATTAACATATAATTTTTGTTTTGAAGAGTATGGTGTAATTAGCTTGTTAATGGTTTTTATTACCATCTCAAGATTTTCTTGAGCATTTATATCTTCAACTATTTTACCTAGTTTTATATTAGCTCTTCTTATTGAAGCATCAACATCACTACTTGAAACATCGCCGCCTTGTTCTAACTTATTATAAAGATAGTTGAGTAATTTTCTTGTTTGATCTACGTTAGCTTCTTCACCAGATATTGCTACTCTATTTCCTCGCATTGATATCTTAACTTGCAATTCTTTTTCTAGCCTTAAAAGATATTCATTATTACCGCCAACTAGTCTTACTAACAATTGGTTATTGGGAAAATCAATGCATAATGAAGATTCCAAACATAAACTCCTTTAACTAAAATTTACAACCACCACAATCAACTTCTATAAAAACCTGTCTCAAAGTTTAACATTTTATAACAGAGTTTCAATAAAAAGTTATAATTATGCTATCTCACCTTAGGCAACGCTTAAGGAATTATTTTTAATCTATGAAAAATATAGAGTAATTACGATTAATTTCTTAGAGCTTCCCTCCTATTCCTTTAAATTTCTCAACAAACCGAGAAATTTTGTCGAAAACGCTATGTTTTTTGCTTAAATACTCAGGATTTAATGGGCTCATTTTAGGCAAAATCTCATTTAGCTCTGTGCCACTATCGCTGGCAAATTCACGTTTTATGGAAGTAGTTATATAACGCTTTGCAGCCTCAGTATTAAGATTCTCAGCACTAATCAATTCTTCAGCCTCACGCTGTTGCTCTTTTTGGGCAAAGGCAAAAAAAGCAGCAATTACACTTTCCTTATCGCTAAGTTTATCAAGATCTGTTTGATTTATAAAATCAACCAATAAACTCTCTTTTGCACGATTGCCTAAGCTAGCACGAATCATTCTTCTTACATTTTCAACTAGCGCAGTCTTATCCTTAACTTTTTTATTATTTTCAAAAATCTGCTCTAGTATATAATCTAGATTGATTTCTTGGGATTTTAATAGCTCCACCTCAAAAACTACATCATTCCAATCTACAGTAGATTTCTCTTTTTCATTTACCGCTTTTTCTCTGCGTAACCAATCTCTTATATCATTATAGGTAGATCGATAGTCTTGAATTTTACGATCTGGTAAAATTCTGATAGATTTTAGAGAAGCTATATCATCATCGGTTAAGTTACGTTCTGCTTTAAGTGTTTCAACAGCTTCTTTATCATTGATGTCTATACTCTGTAATGCTTTTAAATTTGTAAATTCATCATAATTTTGTAGCACGTTTTCTATGCTCAAATATTCGCCAAACAATTTGGCGAAGGCTTTTTTATCAGATTCTTTAACAATGTTTTCAGGATTAGGGAAGCGTTGCGTAAGCTCTGTCACAACATCTACAAAGCCACGTCTTGCTTCACCTGTTGTTGCATCACTAAAGCCGTCCATATATTCTTTATAGCTTTTTTCAAGTACTACGTTTGTGGTGTTTTCATCGCCAAATAAAGTAATAGCATCAACAGTAGCTTTCTCTAAGTCACGGAAGGTAACGATATTACCAAAAGTCTTAGTAGAGTCATAAATACGGTTTGTACGTGAGTAGGCTTGTATCAAACCATGATAGCGCAGATTTTTATCTACAAACAAGGTGTTAAGAGTTAGGGCATCAAAGCCAGTAAGGAACATGCCAACTACAATCAGCAAATCTATTTCTTTTGATTTAACTTTCTTAGCTAAGTCACGGTAGTAGTTCTGAAAGCCGCTGCTATCAGTACTAAAATTAGTCTTGAATAATTTATTGTAATCATCGATGGCTGCACTCAAAAACTCTTTAGCACTGCGGTTCATGGCTGAGACATCAAAACTTTCATCCTCAATATCACCTACTGCATCTTGTTCTTCATTGGCTGAGAACGAGAAGATGGTTGCTACTTTAATAGGCTTGTCGCTATTTTCCTGTAACTTATTAAGAGTTTCATAATAGAGCTTAGCGGCATCTACACTGCTTACCGCAAACATAGCGTTAAACCCCTTATTACCTCCTTGTAAACGATGTGTTTTATGGCGAAAATTATCTAGGATATATTGCGATATTTCTCTGATTCGTTCAGGATGTAAGAAAGCTTGTCTATTTTCAGCAGCAGTAAGTTTTTCTAAATCTTGTTCTTTTTCAACATCTCTAAATCTAGGACGCACATCGTTATAGTCTACTTTGAATTTAAGAACTTTTTCATCACGAATTGCATCGGTTATTACATAGGAATGTAGCTGGCGACCAAACACGCTTGCTGTAGTTTCTGCAGAACGAGCATTCTGAGGAAAAATTGGAGTTCCTGTAAAACCAAATTGATAGAATTGTTTGAATTTGTTCTTTAGATTTTTTTGCACTTCACCAAATTGACTGCGATGGCATTCATCAAAAATAAACACTACTTGCTTATTATAAATTGCCAAATCGCCTTCGCTTTTCATTAGGTTGTTGAGCTTCTGAATGGTGGTAACGATTATTTTATTATCATCTTTTTCTAGGTTGCGCTTCAAGCCTGCAGTACTATCAGAACCGTTTACACTATCTGGTGAAAAACGCTGATATTCCTTCATGGTTTGATAATCTAAGTCTTTTCTATCAACTACAAAAAATACTTTATCTATAAAATCAAGTTCTGTAGCCATGCGCGCTGATTTAAAACTGGTCAGCGTTTTACCAGAGCCAGTCGTATGCCAGATATATCCACCGCCTTCATTACTATTCCATTTTTTTGCTTCATGGGAGCTTTTTATTTTCCATAAGATGCGTTCGGTGGCAGCAATCTGATATGGACGCATGATTAATAAAGTATCACTAGAATCAAACACCGAATAATGACACAAAATTTTAAGCAAAGTATTTTTTTGTAAGAATGTAGCTGTAAAATCTTTTAAATCTTTGATTAGGCTATTATCTGATTTTGCCCAATTCATTGTAAAATCGAAGCTATTTTTATTGCGCTTGGTTGTATTGGCAAAATAACGGCTATCAGTACCGTTAGAAATTACAAAAATTTGCAAATATTTATAAAGCGAGTTATCACTGTTAAAACTCTCTTTGCTGTAGCGATGTATTTGATTAAATGCTTCACGAATTGCAACACCACGCTTTTTAAGTTCTATATGCACCAGCGGCAAGCCATTAACCAGAATTGTTACATCATAGCGATTAACATGTTTGCCCGTTTGCTCAAATTGCTTAATTACCTGTAGCTTGTTGCGATTAATATTTTTTTTATCGAGCAAATAAATGTTATAAATTCTACCATCATCAAATACAAAATCATGGATATAATTATCATGAATTTTACGAGTTTTATCAACGATATTATCACTTGGTTTGTTAAGGTAGGTTTCTACAAATCGCAGCCATTCATTTCCAGAAAAATTTACATTATTTAACTTCTCTAACTGTATACGCACATTGGCAAGCATGGCTTCTTGCGTATCAAGATTTGGAAGATATTCATAGCCCTGATTTACTAAATCGGCAACCAGCTCGCGCTCAAGGTCAGCTTCGCTTTGATAACCATCAGATGCCTCCCATTCTTTGGTATATTTATCAAGAACAATAAAGTTATTAGATTCTAAAATTGGTTTGGTGTGCTTGATCATTCGTCTACCTTTTGTGGTTTAGGAAAGTTTAGCAATAAATTACGGTAATATTCATATTGTTTTTGCCGTAATTCAATTTCACGGGGCAAGCCTTCGGTGATTGAGTTGGTCAACGCATCGAATTTGTCGAGGATAGCAACGATGCTGGCTTGTTCTGCAAGTGAGGGCACTGGAATTGGAAAATTCAAAAACATTGGTCTACGAAGAGACGTGACCGATGAGCTTACTGATGCTTTTTGGATGTACGCATAAAAATGTGCCGCTATGTAGTGATATACAAATCTCGGCTCCATGACTTTGCTAGGGACGATGCGATATGCTCGCTGATGTAGCGCATATTTTCCTTGGGCATAATGAAATACTTTTCCTACTCCAGCACCATCTCCAGCGGTAATGATTGCAGTTTCATTAAAATCAAATACATTTAGCCTTAAGGGATCACGACCACGGGCATAAAAGATATAATCGCCAACTTCTATTGCATCTTTCGTATCGTGACTACCCGTGCCAATTACAGCTACATCCCCCAACGGTTTATATTCCACTTCACCTTCTTTAAAGGTAAGAAGTTTATCTCGATAATAGTTGTATTGTTTTTTACGCATGATAAGCTCATCTGTAAGCTCATCTGTAAGCTCGGCTGTAAGGGAGGTAAATGCGTCCAAAATTCGTACAATCTCCGCTTGAATCGCCAACGACTTTTTTTGGTTTTCTGGGCATGGGATGGGGATTTGTTTATCACAAAAATTGCTAATCCACTGACGCTTATGATCCCCATCAATTAGCTCGTTAGGTACATTATTCAGCCAGTAATATACATATTTCAATAAAAACTTAGAATCATCAATTGATCTAATTATTTTCATAGCAGATGATTTAGCTTTAAAATCAAAATCCACCCATTTATTAGCTGTCGTAAAATCGTCAAAGATAATTACAGGAATATTAGATGCTTCATAAATCCCTTTAGTTTCATCGGTATATCCAAGAATGAATGTTTTACCTGCTGTCAACACCGGGGTTTTAAATTCATCTTTATAGTTTTTTGTTTCTACAAGATACTTAGTTGGCTGCTCGTATTGAGTTATTTCCCCCAATGGCCTCCACTCCACTTTAGCACCATTTAGCAATTTTTCTAAATAGCTCATGCCTTACTTCCTTTTTTCTCAAGGGCTTTGATAGTTTTATCAAAATCAGAAATAATTTTCTGGGTTTTGTTAAAGGCATCATATTCAGCTTCCGCCTTTGCATCTGCCCGTCGTTTTGAGATTTTACCTTTCCCTTCCAGAATCTTATATTTTCTGAATGCAAGAAACTCGTTCACGCTTTTTGAAAATTCCTCCATGGTGAAGGCATTTTCATGCTCAATTAGATCCTCAATATAATCAAAATACCCTGAAACCGCACGCTCTAAGCGTTTAATATCTTTTTCTGGCAGGTAGTTTTTAGCAATTGTTACATCCGCTTTCAACACCCGCCCATCAGGTGCATTCTTCCAAGTGGTCAGTCCCATGTGGTCTTTGCTGCGATCTGCTCTGCTATAAACAATCTCCGCCGCCGTTTGGCCTGCAATAGCAAAATGGAACTTATTTTGCACCATCGCATAGAAATCTTTTGTAACCTGAGAGTTACGGTTATAGTCAATGCTGCATTCCGCAAAAATATCAGTAATTTGTTGCCAGATGCGCCGCTCACTTGCACGAATGGAACGGACACGATCAAGTAATTCACGAAAATAGTCCTTGCCAAAAGCGGACTCACCTTGTTTTAACCGCTCATCATCTAGCACAAATCCTTTTTTTATAAACTCTTTCAGGGTTTTTGTTGCCCAAATTCTGAATTGCGTTGCCTTGGCGGAATTAACGCGATACCCCAACGAAATTATAGCATCAAGATTATAGAACTTTGTCTCTTTCGTTTGGGTTTTTCCAGCTATCGCACCGTGTGCGGTGGTTATTTCCATTTTGGAAATAACCACTCCTTCATCAAGTTCGCCTTCTGCAAATATATTTTTCAGGTGCTTATTGATGGCAGGAATCTGAACATCAAAAAGTTTTGACATGTCTTTTTGTGTTAACCAAATGGTTTCATCAAGCACCACTACATCAACCTTGATGTCTTCATGAGGTGTGTTGTAGATTAAAAATTTAAGTTCTTTGTTCATGCCTTAAATCTCCGCAATAATTGCATCAATATCTGCACGCAAACGGTTTATTTTTTGTACCGTATTTTCTATATCTGCATTAAGCTGCGCAATATTTATTACCTCACGGGTGTCTTTTGCGGTCACATAACTACTAACTGATAAGTTATAATCTTTAGCAACAATTTCTTCGTAAACGACTGATCTTGCAAAATGATCAAGATTTTCTTTGCTGTCGAACACCTGCATGATCTCATTGATATGTGTTTGGGTGAGGATATTGTTATTGGTTTCTTTTTTGAACAAAGCACTTGCATCAATAAATTGAATGTTAGTAGTTGGTTTATTTTTAGCCAGCACCAGAATAGTTACGGCAATGGTAGTACCGTAAAACAGGTTTGGAGCTAGTGAAATTATGGTTTCTACATAGTTATTATCCACTAGATATTGGCGGATTTTTTGCTCTGCACCGCCGCGGTAAAAAATACCGGGAAAGCAAACAATTGCAGCGCGACCTTTGGGAGACAGATAACTTAAGGCATGCAGCACAAAAGCAAAATCTGCTTTGGATTTAGGAGCAAGTACACCTGCAGGCGCAAAACGATCATCGTTTATCAGTGTTGGATCATCAGAGCCTATCCATTTAACCGAATAAGGTGGATTAGAAACAATCGCATCAAAAGGTTTATCATCACCAAAATGTGGCTCACGCAAAGTATCACCTAGCTGAATATTAAACTTGTCGTAGTTGATGTTGTGTAAAAACATATTCATGCGGGCTAGATTGTAAGTAGTATGATTTAGTTCTTGACCAAAAAATCCTTCTTCAACGATATGTGCATCGAAATGCTTTTTAGCTTGCAACAACAAAGAGCCAGAACCGCATGCAGGATCATAAATCTTGTTTACCGTGGTTTGCTTATGCATGGCAAGTTGTGCAATCAATTTAGAAACATACTGAGGGGTGAAAAACTCACCACCAGATTTACCAGCATTAGCTGCGTAATTTGAGATAAGGAATTCATAAGCATCGCCAAATAGGTCAATTTGGCTACCGTGAAAATCACTAAATTCTAGTTCTGCTATGCCTTTGAGTACGTCAGCTAAACGGGTGTTTTTTTCTTTTACCGTCTTACCAAGCCGGTAGCTGGTGGTATCAAAATCGACAAATAACCCTTTGATATCTTCTTCCGAAGAATGGCCGTTTGCT
This sequence comes from uncultured Rickettsiales bacterium, assembly GCA_964616845.1. Classification (GTDB taxonomy): domain Bacteria; phylum Pseudomonadota; class Alphaproteobacteria; order Rickettsiales; family UBA6187; genus CAYZBM01. Next base: position 37,523 of record CAZTUN010000001.1, read on the forward strand.
GAAGCTTCAATTTCAGCAAAAATTTTGCTTAAGTCTGTATTTAGATTTTCATTATTGTTAGCGTTTTTAGTAACATTACAAAATAACTGGCTAGGATAGATGAAGTAGCCTTTAGTTTTTATGGCATCGTCTTTAATTGCCAGCGTAATAACACTATCAGAAAGTTCTGCGTAATTTATACTGTTGTCATCAGCTTCGATATAGAGTGCAAAATTTTCACTGATAAACCGGTAAAAAAGTGTGCCAAGCACATATTGTTTAAAATACCAGCCCTCAACAGTTCCACGAACCTTATTAGCGATTTTCCAAATTTGGCTTTGTAAAGCTTTGCGTTGTTCATTACTTGTCATGCTGATTAATACCTTATTATTACGTTTTAGGTTATAATTATCTATTTTTTACCCTACTTACAATAAAAATCATATGGTTTTACATTGAATTAAAATAAAAGGAGGTATGTATAAATATTAATACTTCCTAAGTAGCTTTAGTGGAGTATTATTTCAATGCAGTGCTAGCTAAAAAAAACAGCTACGCCTTAAAATTAATTAGGCTTACCAATCGATATCCTCAACGCCATTCTAAGTAGTAAACAACCTAAGAATCTTACCGTTTAATCACCCCCCAACCCTTCCAAAAATATTGGATATACCAAAAGGAATTGTTTTTTAAGCCGCAATTGTTAGGTTAAAATAACCATTACTATCCGTTGAATAGATATAATCCTTGCAAATTGACTTTTTAGATGTTAAATTGCAAGGATGTTAAAGAGACAACTATTTGATGAGATGATAAAACGCTTGCAGCTTTCACCAGCCGTGGCACTTTTAGGGTGTAGGCAGGTGGGCAAAACCACGCTTGCACATCAGGTAGAAAAAGCCTTAGGCAAGCCCAGTCTCTATTTTGATTTAGAGCTCACACAAGACCGCAGCAAATTTCAAGATACTCAGTTAATGCTAGAGCAACACATGGATAAGTTGCTAATTTTAGATGAAATACAAAGATTGCCAGAAATATTTGCAGTAATGCGTGGTATAATTGATAAAAGGCGCAGGAATGGAGAAAAATCTGCTCATTATTTGATTTTAGGTTCTGCTTCACCAGACTTACTTAAGCAAAGCTCTGAAAGTTTAGCTGGCAGAATTAGTTATTTAGAGCTTAATCCCTTTTCTTTAGAAGAAGTTAATGGTGATATAAATAAATTATGGCTTCGTGGCGGGTTTCCTGACAGTTATTTAAGTGAAGATAATGAGGCAAGTTTTATCTGGAGAAGAGATTTCATAAGCACTTATTTAGAAAGAGATTTACCTCAAATAGGTCCTAAATTTCCTGCGGATAGAATTTATCGTTTATGGAAAATGCTTGCTTATGACCAAGGCGGCCTTCTCAACTCAAGCCGCTTGGCTACTAGCCTTGAAATGTCTGTAAGTTCAGTAAGAAGCTATATGGAAGTGATGGCAGATTTATTCCTTATTCGTTTTTTAAGACCATGGAGTGGTAACAGCAGAAAAAGACTAGTTAAATCGCCAAAAGTTTATGTTCGAGATAGCGGGATTTTGCATAGTCTTGCTAATCTAAAAACTCTTGATGATGTAACCTCGCATTCATTATGCGGTTTCTCGTGGGAGGGTTTTGTTATTGAACAAATTTTACAAAAACTTTCTTACGGAACTGATTCATCTTTTTATCGCAACAACACTGGTGATGAAATTGATTTAATTTTAGAATTACCAAATAAAAATACCGTAGCAATTGAAATAAAAAGAAGCTCTACCCCAGTTTTAAGCAAAGGCTTTAATAATGCTTGTGAAGCAATTGGTGCAAAAGAACGCTATTATATCATTCCTTACGGCGAAGCATATCCTATGGATAAAAAAACTATTGGAATAGGAATTTGTGAATTTTTGCAATTACTCAAAACAAAGATTTAATCTGGCTATTAAAATTGTTAAAGGAAAATTTTAGGTTAGTTTTTTAAGCGATAATTTTCTGAGTTTCCTTAATTCTTTAGAAAATTATGGAAAAATACATCCAACTTATTACGGCAATTTGTGCCAATATGAAAAATTATCTCATGCCGTTCTTTGATAAAATGATTCTACGAAAGCAATTTATGATAGAAACTTTTTTGAAATCCTAAAAACAGATATGAATCTTGAGAATTCAAGGCATAGATTTCCTATTAATGCTTTTGTAAATAGTCTGCCGTGAAAAAGTCTACGAGCCACTCTTAGATTAGGCTATATAATATTTTCATGGGAAATAAATTATCAGAAATCAGCAGACTAAACTACAAAAGCTTGCAAAAGATTTTGTGGTGAATGCTTGTTAAAATGGCTATTTTTGAATATACATGAAAGAAAATTATGAAGCCGTACCGCAGTTTACTTGATCGTAAATGAGGAACGGAAGTCATGATTTTCTTTCATGGATAACAAAAAGAGACTTTTTCACAAGCGACTAAATATACTTTCTTGTCTCAGCGCATATTGCTAAAAAACTAGCAAACTGCTTCTCAGAGCCTTATTGAAAACTGCTTCTCAGAGCCTTATTGAAAACTGCTACTCACACGAAACTACAATAAACTGAGATTTACTAGAGATATTTAAAATGGTGGAGCCTAGGAGGGTCGAACTCCTGACCTCCTGAATGCAAATCAGGCGCTCTACCAACTGA
>CAZTUN010000001.1:40208-49330 GCA_964616845.1 uncultured Rickettsiales bacterium
GAATCATATAGTTTGTCATTTGCAACAAACGAGGCAGGCTTTTACACTAAAAAAATCAATCGGTCAATTGCTTTAGGGAAATTTTTTTAACTATTATTGATTTTATTTTATTTTTGATCTCTTCTAATGGCTCACTAGCATCTAGTAAGACGCATCTTTCCTTGGATTTTTTAGCAATTTCAAGAAAACCACTCCTAACCCTTTTATGATAATTTATATCCATATTTTCATAGCGATTCTCGTTATTATGCCTTTTCTTTGTTCTTGATATGCCAATTTCTGGATCAATATCCAAAATAAATGTTAGATCTGGAACTATGCCCTGACTAGCAATATCGTTAAGCTGATTAATAATTTGACTATCTATTCCGTGACCATAGCCCTGATAAGCTAAAGTCGAATCGGTAAAGCGATCACAAATAACTATTGTTTGCTTTGCCAGCTCAGGTTTGATTAAATTTACTACATGATCATTACGTGCTGCCATATATAATAATATCTCAGTAATAGGACTCCATCTATTAGCACTGCCCTCTACCAGCATCTTTCTTATATCCTCAGCATTTTTAGTACCTCCAGGCTCACGAGTAAGTATATTTTTATATGAATTCTTTGTAAGAAACTCTGCTAGAAACCTAGTCTGGGTTGACTTTCCAGATCCTTCTCCACCCTCAAAAGTAATAAACATACTAGCCACATTTATAAATTATTTGATATTGCTTGCTGTAAGCTATAAATCTTTCTATATTTAAGCGCAATAGATTATTGTTACCTAAAAACTAAAGCAGGTTAAAGCAATAACATAAAAATTTTTAACTGTTTAAGTATATTTTGATTAGTCTCATGTTTTCACGCATTGAAGAATTATGTATTGAAAAAGGTCTAAAAATGACCGAACAACGCAAAATTATTGCCAGAACAATCTCAGAATCTACCGATCATCCAGATGTAGAAGAAATATACAAACGTGCATTTGAGAAAGATCCTAATATTAGTATCGCCACCGTATATCGTACAGTAAGAATGTTTGAAGAGGCTGGAATTGTTTCTAAACATGATTTTGGCGAAGGCAGAGCTCGTTACGAAGAAAACCCTTCTGAACATCATGACCATTTGATTGACATTAGATCAGGAAAGATTATCGAGTTTCATGATAAAGAAATTGAGTTATTACAAGAAAAAATCGCAAAAAGGCTTGGTTATAAAATAGTTGATCATCGCATGGAACTATATGCTATTCCTTTAGATAATGAAGAAAATTAGAGATTTTCTAGTATATTTTGCTTTTTAGAGAATTTTGCTTTATATAGCGCATGGTTTCTCTAGAAAATCTGGGTTTATATGACAAATTCTGCTAATAAAAAACTTTATATTAAAACTTATGGCTGCCAAATGAATGTTTATGATTCAGAGAGAATGGCAGATGTAATGCGTCCTCTTGGCTTTGAGCTAAGTCAAAACTATAAAGATGCCGATATGGTAATTCTAAATACTTGCCACATTCGAGAAAAGGCTGCTGAAAAAGTTTATTCTGATCTAGGCAGAATTAGAACGGCTAAAAATAAAAATGCTAAGAATGGCACTGATATGATGATTGCTGTTGCAGGTTGCGTTGCACAGGCAGAGGGAGAAGAAATTTTTAGACGTGCGCCATATGTTGATATTGTCGTAGGTCCACAGTCATATCAAACTTTACCTGACCTTGTAAGTAAAATAAAAAGAGAGAAAGGTCATGCCATAGATCTTGAATTTGAGGATGATAAGTTTGATAAACTACCTGCGCCAACCATAAAACCAAATAACGGCTCTGCTTTAGTCTCTATCCAAGAAGGTTGTGATAAATTTTGTACTTTCTGCGTAGTTCCATATACTCGTGGTGCAGAATATTCAAGGCCAGTAGAAAAAATTTATCGTGAATGTTTAGATTTGGTAAGTCACGGTGCAAAAGAAATAACTCTACTAGGTCAAAATGTTAATGCATATCACGGCGTTGATTTTGAAAATAACGTTTGGAGTCTTGGCAAACTAATTAATCATATTGCAAATATACCTAAATTAGAGCGTATTCGTTATAGCACATCACACCCTCGTGACATGCATGAAGAATTATTCTTGGCTCATGCAAATTGTAACAAATTAATGCCATTTTTGAATTTACCAGTGCAATCAGGATCAGATAAAATACTCCGTGCTATGAATAGAAAGCATAATAGAAAACAATATCTTGATATAATTGCTAAGTTACGTAGTTTACGCCCAGAAATGCAATTTAGTTCTGATTTTATCATTGGCTTTCCCGATGAAAGCGAAAAAGATTTTGAAGATACATTAGATCTTGCAATTAAGGTCAATTTTATTCAGGCATTCTCTTTTGCTTACAGCCCTCGCCCTGGTACGCCTGGAGCAGATATGGAAAACCAAGTTGATGATGCTACTAAATTAAAAAGACTTCATAAGTTTCAAGCCCAAATTGCAAAACAACAATTAGAATTTAACCAGTCATGCATTGGCTCAATAATGGAAATACTTCCTTATCGTGAAGGGAAAATAGATAATCAAGTAATTGGGAAAACTCCTTATATGCAATCTGTTCATGTTAAGAATTTTCCAGAAGAATTCTTAGGACAAATAGTAAAAGTTAAAATTACTGATAGTTATGCAAATAGTATGGCTGGAGAATTAGTTTAAAGCTATAGTCAATTAAAACTAATTATAAACTTATAGATTTATTAATGCCATGAACAATTATGATGTTGTAATTATAGGGGCTGGAGCTGCTGGTCTTATGTGCTCTATTGAGGCTGGTAAGCGAGGTAGAAAAACCCTGCTTCTTGATCATAATAAAACTCCTGGTGAGAAAATAAGAATATCTGGAGGAGGTCGTTGTAATTTTACTAATTTACATACCAGCCCAAATAATTTTATTTCACAAAATCCTAGTTTTTGTATTTCTGCGCTAAAGCGTTACAGCCAACATGATTTCTTAAAATTAATCAAAAAACATAATATTTCTTTTCATGAAAAAACTTTAGGACAATTATTTTGTGATAATTCCGCACAGCAAATAATTGATATGTTATGTCTAGAATCTCGTAATGCTGGAGTTGATTTTTCCTTTAGTACAAAAGTAACTGGCGTAAATAAATCAGATAGTTATTATACTATTACTACTTCAGAAAAAGTCTATAACTGTTCTTCTTTAGTTATAAGTACTGGCGGATTATCTATACCTAAAATTGGTGCAACTAGTTTTGGCTATGATATTGCTAAACAATTCTCTCTCAATATTATTGAACAAAAAGCTGCTTTAGTTCCGCTAACTTTTTCGCAAAACTATCTTGACGAATTATCTTCTCTTGCTGGAGTATCTTTAGATGTAATTGCAAGCTACAATAACCAAAAATTTAAGGAAGCTATGCTTTTTACTCACAGAGGCATTAGTGGTCCTGCCATACTTCAAATATCATCTTATTGGCAACCTAATAATCGGCTTTATATAAATCTTATCCCCCAAATTGACGCTTTCACTTATTTAAAGCAATATCGTCAAAATAATCCAAAACAAGAATTACAAACAGCTCTAGCTTCTATTCTTCCTAAAAAGCTTGCTTCTTATTTTACCAACAAAGAAAATATTTCATCAACTCTTGCAAATATGAATAACCAACTTCTAATTAAGCTTTCTAATACTCTAAATAATTGGTCTATAATTCCCAATGGCACAGAAGGATATCGCACTGCTGAAGTTACTTTAGGAGGGGTCGATACTAATGAACTATCTTCTAAAACTTTTGAAAGCAATAAAATAAAAGGGTTATATTTTATCGGAGAAGTTATAGATGTCACTGGACATTTAGGTGGATATAATTTTCAATGGGCTTGGTCTTCTGGATTTGCAGCAGGACAATTTGTTTAAGCAGCTTGTAGCAAATGCTACAAGCCGCTTAAGTTGCAGTTATTTTTTAACTAACTGATCAAATACTCCACCATCGTCAAAATGCTTCTTCTGAGCTTGCTCCCAACCACCAAAATCATTAATTGTAACTAATTTTAGTTGGGGAAATCTTGAAGCATATTTCTTAATTATTTCTTGATTTTGTGGACGGTAGAAATTTTTCGCAATAATTTCTTGCCCCTCTTTGCTATATAATTGAGCTAAGTAGGCATTTGCAATTTCTGCCGTTTTGTGTTTTTCCACAATTTTATCCACAACCGCAACAGGAGGTTCTGCTAAAATACTAACCGATGGTCTTACAATTTCATACTTATCTTTATTATTACCTTGAGTTAGGGTCATCAATGCTTCATTTTCCCAAGCAATTAGCACGTCTCCAATGCCTCTTTGCGTAAAGGTTATAGTAGCACCTCTTGCGCCAGTATCATAGATTACTACATTATCAAGAATTTTCTTAGTAAACTCTTTTATTTTATTTTCATCTCCAGAGAATTTTTCTTTAGCATATCCCCATAGTGCTAGATAATTCCATCTTGCACCACCACTTGTTTTAGGGCTTGGAGTTATCACTTGCACACCTTTATTAGTTAGGTCATTCCAATCTTTTATATTTTTTGGATTACCTTTTTTTACTAAAAATACAATAGTTGAAGTATATGGCGAACTATTATTTGGCAAACGTTTTTGCCAATCTTTAGATAATAATTTTGTTTTCTCGCTAATTGAATCTATATCATACGATAAAGCTAAGGTTACAATATCTGCTTCAAGACCGTCAATAACTGATCTTGCTTGCTTAGCAGATCCACCATGAGATTGCTGAATTTCTATGGCTTGACCAGTTTTCTTCTGCCAAAATTGTTTAAAATAACCATTATATTCTTCATATAATTCACGAGTAGGATCGTATGAAACGTTAGTTAATGTTAAATTAGCAGCACTAGCATTTATAGATACTAGCAAACTTGTAGCTAATGAAAGTATTTTTAAGAAATTTTTATTCATTATAACCCCTAATATTATTATTGTTTAAAATTTAAATTGAAATTCTGTCAATATAGCATCTTCATCTGGACGATCTTTTCCGCCTAAAGCACCTTGATTAAAACTATTATTGGCATAATTTAGGTTAAGTCTTACTTGGTTATTCAAATACCAATTAAGTCCTATAACTTTCTCAATATCAGAACTTGCAGAGCTTGCTTCATTAGCAAATCCATTGGCAAATGCTTTATTGTCTATAATAAGCCTGCCAAATCTACCAGTTAACTCAAAAGCTCCTAACTTTCCTTTGCTATAACTAAAATTCTCAAATGGTTTTACTCCATTATAACTTGCGTCTTCTCCAGTTAACACATATGTAACTACAATATTCCATGCACTATTAGTGATATCTGCAGTTGCCATTTCTTTAGTTAATCTTACCTTAGAATCAACATATTCTGCTAATAAACCAAATTGGCGATTATAGTACCATAATTGAGGATTAAATCTATATGCTGCGCCATCTGCATATACACCAGAGGCATAACTAAAGAATTTTACTTGTGATGTTGTTAAATAAGATGACGAAAGTCCTGTGTTAGTAGTATTACCATTTCTATCTCCATAAGAACCTGCTACACCAAAGCCAATTCCTTTTAAATTAGGATTCTTGCTTAATTTAAATGGCTCAATAAATATCTTTGCTACTACATCTTTATCATTGCCATTAGTTTCTCCATTAGAATCTCCTAAATCTGCAGTACCATTTGTAATCCCTACCTGATAACTAAATAAAGGAGAATAAAGATTGCCATAAGCAAGTAACCCTATATCTCTAAATGGAACAAGATTAGTAGATAATCCTCTTTCAACAAAAAATACGCTAGTTTCATCTTGTCCTCTTTCTATTCCCAAAGGAGTCTTAATTTTACCAACCCTTAAAGCTAAATAAGAACTGTTCTTATAATCAAGATAGCCATCAATCAGCCTAGCATTTCCATTAGCAAATTCTCCTACAAATTTAGAAGAAAAATTTTCTGGATATGTTGCTTCTATATAAGTTCTGGCACTTCTAATAATGTTAGTATTAGTGTTATTTGATTTGTCATTTAAGTAGTACCTACCATCTGCTTTAATAAAGCCACCTATTCTCAAACTATATTGATTATCTTGTGAAGTAATTAATAAGCCATTTTCTCCTAAACTAACATTGGCTTTATCAGTATAATTATTATCTTGCGTAGCTTTTGTAATATTTATTTGCTTTTGTAGATCATTAATTTGCGCCTGCATTAAGCGTATTTTAGTATCAATATTATCAGAATTTGCAGCAAATGTTTCCTGCGCAAACAAACAAGCTATAGTCAGAATTCTTAATATATTTTTACTCATAGCACTAAACCCTAAATTTTAATTCATAGTCAGTATATATGAATATATTCTATAATGTCAATAGGGATTGTAATAATTACTATAAGATCTTGTATATATTGACCTCATTACCACTTGGAAAATAGTTACTTTAATTTCACCCTTTTAATGATAATAATCAATCCGCTAATTAATAAAATTAGAGGAATTAGCCATATAACGATTCCTATATTATTGTACGGAGTATTAAACAAAATTTGCTCGCCATACCTACTAACTAAATAATCTTTAACTTGTTGATCTGTTTTACCCTGCATTATCTGATTTCTAATATTTGCTCGCATTGCTTTAGCTATATCTGCCCTTGAATCATAGATAGACTCACCAACACAAACTTGACATTTTATTGTCTTAAATAGATTAAGTGCTCTATTTTCTAAGGAATTGTCCTTTAGAGCTTCTTCGGCACTAGTCAACGAGTAAAATAATATTACTATTATGAATAAAGCTCTAATTAGCATTGTTACTTTCTATTTTTTTTATAATATTATTTTCAACTATATTTTTATCTAAAGGTCCTGCCTGATGAAATATTATTTGTCCTTGTGGTGAAATTAAAAAAGTCTCTGGAACTCCTGTAAGACCAAAATCTATTACTAGCTTTCCTTCTTTATCAATACCTACCTGATGATATGGGTTGCCATTTTTTTTAAGCCACTTTGATAAACTATCTTTATCATCATGCCATGCTATTCCATATATTTGTAAATTCTTATACCCTTTTAATAAAGATAGGTATTGATGCTCTGCAAGACAACTAGTACACCATGAAGCAAAGAAATTTATTAATGTATATTTGTCTTTAACGTATTTGGCATCAATAACTCCTCCATCGATATTTTCTACTTTAAATTCTGGAACAGTTTTATTTATCATAGGAGACACATAGGCAACCTTAGGCATAAATAAAGCAGCCATAAATACGCCCAATAATAAAATAATAATCCCTATAGTAAGATATTTCATATTTTCTTCCTTATTTTATTGTAGAAAAACATTACTCCACTTAATGCCATAAGAATTGCAGAAAGCCATATACCATTTACCATTGGCTTATAATAAAGACGTATAGAAAATTTATCCATACCTTCCATTTCACCAATAGTGATATATATATCTGAGAGTCCATCTCTATAAGTTGCAACAACTGACGTATTTTGTTTTTGCAATGGATAAAACCTTATTTGTGGTTTTAATTTTGTAAGTTCTTTTCCAGCTTTACTTAAACTAAATATACCTTCTCTTAGCAAGTAATTATCCTTAGCATAAATATACATTTCATTTAAAGTAATTTTATATTCAGCTATTTGAGTCGACTGGTTATATTTTAATAAATCTTGCTTTTCTAAGCCACGCTCTTTTAGTACAGCTATGCTTAAAACCAATAAGCCTATCCCTACATGAGATAAAAACATTGGCATAATTTTTATTAGTCTTTCTTTATCTTTTCTTCTTGTCCATAAACTGCCAACCATAGAAAAAATAAGCCACCAAGATAATAACGGAAATATATAGCCAGATTTTGTATATAAACTCACTATTGCAGCAGCGATAAAACTTGGTAATAATTTTCTTATAGCTATTTTAATACTACCCTCTTTCCAAGCAAGAGCCGGGGTAATTATAGCTATAATAAGAAAAGGTATTGTTGTAATTCTGGCAATGGTATTAAAATATGGTTCAGCAACAGAAATATAGCCAAGTCCAAGCAACTGAACGATAATTGGATAAATAGTTCCTATCAACACAGTAAGGCATAGCATTACTAAAAATATATTACTGAGCATTATTCCAGTTTCTCTAGAAATAAAGTATATGTCTTCCTTAGAGCAAATATTCTGACTATTCTTAAACATAACAAAGCAAGAACCAAGCAAAGCCATAGCAATAAATAATAATATATATATACCCTTAGAAGGATCTGCTGCAAAACTATGAACCGACGTTAAAATCCCTGAACGAACTAAAAATATTCCTATTAAACTTAAGATAAAACCAGATATTGCAAGAACTACAACCCAATTACCAAAAACTTGTCTTTTCTCGTAAACTAGCAGAGCATGTAATAGTGAAACGGCTATCAACCAAGGCATTATTGATACATTCTCAACTGGATCCCAAAACCAATATCCTCCCCAACCTAATTCTCTATAAGCCCACCAACTTCCTGCTGCAATGCCTAGCGTCAGAAATACAAAACTAAATATCAGCCATTGTTTAATTTCTTTAGTCGCTAATTTTCCATTAATTAATGATGCTATCGCTAAGACAAATATTATACTAAATCCAACATACCCTATATATAAAATAGGGGGATGAAATGATAATCCAACATCTTGTAAAATAGGATTTAGACCAAGTCCATTCTCTGGTATTGTTTTTAGTAACACAAATGGATTAGATGCGGTTATAACAAAGCCAATAAACATTGTAATAATTAGTGCATGCAATTTAATTGCAACATCAGATTGACAATTTGTCCATACAAAGAGCAAATGATAGAATGATATTGTTAAAATAAGCAATAACATTGACCCTTCATGATTGCCCCATACTCCTGTAATTTTATAGAATAATGGCTTTGCCGTATGTGAATTACTAAAAACATTTAATACTGAAAAATCTGATACGATATATGCATATAATAATGTAGAAAAAGTTGCTAGAGCGGTAATAAAAATTAAAGATGCTGTAATTTTCCTTTTATTATTTGCACAATCAGATGCTTGTAATAAACAAAAGAGTAGATTTA
>CAZTUN010000001.1:49340-63652 GCA_964616845.1 uncultured Rickettsiales bacterium
GATCGACGACCAAGTATTGAAACAGTGTCATCAAGATTTAGCCATAAAAATATTTTTCCTATTATTACCGTCATTTTTTCCAATGTCCCTGATTTTTTAAAGTTTCGACCAATTCAGGAGGCATATATTTTTCATCATGCTTGGCAAGTAAATTATCTGCATAAAATATATTATCTTGTTTGAAGACTCCCTGTGCAACAACGCCCTGTCCTTCACGAAATAAATTTGGTACTATTCCTTGATAAGATATTTTTATTTCATTTTGATTGTCAGTAATGACAAAACTCAAAACATTGCTGTTACGGCTAACACTATTATTTTTTACTAATCCTCCAACCCTAATTAACTTATTGGCTGAAACTTTATGTTCAATAATTTGAGTTGGATTATAAAAAAAAACAAGATTATCTTTAAAATGGTTTAAGAAAATTAATGCTCCCACCACCATAGATATTACACTCAATGATATTACTAATAATCTTTGGTGCTTTGCTTTCACTCTTTATTCTCCATTAATTTTATAACTTTAATGAACTTAATTAATGAAGCTCCTAATAATACCCCTAACATAGTTATTGTGAAGGCATAAGAAGCTAAAATATAAGGGAAATAATCAACCATAATATAATCCTTTGATTTAGCACAAAATAGCCATAAAATAACATTTTTCCAACACAAATTTTATTTATTATAAAAAACATAGCTACTTAAAGCTTTTCTAATTGGAAAGATTATTTTACTATTGTAACTGTTTTGATAGGGATTTAACCTTTAATTAGGTACATGCAAAAAATATGCCAAATAAAGCCATTCTTGTCCAAGCTCATGGTGGGCCTGAGGTTCTAATCTCAGCCGATTATAGAGAACCGCCGACTCCAGGTCCTGGAATTGTAACGATTAGGCATACTGCTATAGGAGTTAATTATTTAGATACATATTATCGTAGCGGCATGTATAAACTCAATAATTTCCCTTTTATTCCAGGGGTTGAAGCCGTTGGAGTTGTTGAAGCAAGAGGACCTGACGTAGAATTACCCATTGGAACTCGTGTGGCATATGCAGTGGCAACTGCTGGAGCCTATTCTTTACGTCGCAATATTGAACTTGCAAAATTAGTTCCAGTTCCTGCCCCCATTAGCGATCAGATGGCAGCAGCATCTCTACACAAGGGCATGATTGCTCATATGTTGGTATTTAGGGTATATAAGTTAAATAAGAATAACACTATACTACTGCATAATGCTACAGATGGCGTTGGTCAAATTTTATGTCAATGGGCAAAATATCTTGGCGCAACTATCATTGGCACAGTAAACTCTCCAGATAAGGTAGCTATAGCAACTAGGAACGGCTGCGATTATGTCGCTAATTACAAAGATGCAAAAGCAACTCTCGACTTAGTAAAAAATGTTACTAAAGGACATGGTGTTAGTGTTGTCTATGACTCTGTAGGAAAAGATACTTATGCATTGTCAGTCCAAGCCCTCATGCCTATGGGAATTTACATTAGTTATGATCAGTCCTCTGGCATGATTCCTGGAATTAATATGCTCTCTCTAGCAGGAAAATCTCTTTATATGACTAGACCTTCCGTTCACATGTATAAAAATCATATAATTGAAATGGTACTAACTGCAAATGAAGTATTTGATAAAATACAAAAAGGCTCGCTAACCCCAACCATTGGTGCTGTATATAACTTTGATGAGGCAGCAAAGGCGCATCAAGATCTTCTTGAACAAAGAACTAGTGGCAGTATTATCTTAAAAGTCTAATTAGGCAACCTCATATAATCTAAATGATTGCATAAAATCGCTAAGATTATACTCATAGTTTACCTTGTGATTAAAACTAGATTTAAATTCTATTCTTTCTCTTGAAAGAAATACTTTCCAACCTTTTTGTTCCAATGGCTTATTACTGGCAAATGCTTCAGGAGAAAATAGTCCAATATTAATACCTTCCTCGTATCTTGCTGAAAAATAAGTAAATGCCTCTATTCCAGCATTTCTCATCTCACTACCCAGTATTTGTGATTTTCCATGCGAATCAGGATCGCTAATTTGCTCTCTATATATATTAAATGGATGAGAAGTCAGATCGACAGCTTTATTTGTCTTAACTCTTACCTTAATATGAGAAAAGTCAACTTCAGCAGGTCTTATGTTACTATCACTTGAATAATAATGCAGAAAATGCCTAAATGCTATCTCAGCCATAGCAGTCTCTATATTTGCAGATGCATAAAATATACTTTGTTGCCCTGAAGTCCCAAACCTTGAACCACTCTGCAATGGCGGATATCTAAATGGGGTATATAACAAATAATGTAGTGCACCCTTAGTATTAGATAGAGGCGCTGAAGGCTTGCTTCTATCTATCAAATCTTCTAGGATTTCATGCTCTATTAAACTATCGACCAATTTTCTTGTCGCTATATAATGCTGCCCCTCTATTAATCTAAAGGCTTCCGTATCAATAGATTTAATATAACGCTCTCCTTCTATAGATTGCCAGATTGACATTATTTTTGTCCCTAATAATTTTAATGACCGCGAATTGCATCAAGATATTGTACGGTTAAGTATAATCCGCTCACTGTCTGTAGTAAATTAACTGGAATATCTTTAAGTATTTTATTATAAGAAAACAACCAAGCTTTTTCATTTTCAACATGACCTCCCATTATAGAATCTAAACTTCTAAAGGCTCGTAAAAATAAAACAGCCAGCTCCCATTCTTTGGTATCTTTTTGTATTAGTCTCTCAAATTTTTGCATTCTTGTAATAGAAGCATCGCTAACTCCTATTATTTTTGCCAATTGATGATTACTCAATCCCCACAAATCTTTTGCTCGCAAGGTAGATTTAGTAAGAACCATACTTTGCTCAGAACAGAAATTTTTACTAAAATTAATATTTGTCATAAAAATAGCCTTTCATATGAAATAATATATGAAGTTTCTTTCATATGCAAGAGATTATTTTTGACATACTGGGCAAAAGAAGGAACTCCGCCCACCCTGCACTATCTTTAATATTTTAGACGAACAAGAATCGCAATTATCATTTTCTCGACCATAAACGGATAATTTTTGTTGAAAATATCCTTTGTTTCCTTCTGAATTCTTGTAGTCTCTAAGACTAGAGCCTCCAGCCTCTATAGACTTAGTTAGAACGTCTTTTATTGCTGTAACTAGCTTGGAACATTCATTACTAGATAAGCTTGCTGCTGAACGATTTGGTAATATTTTTGAATTATATAGCGATTCTGATGCATATATATTGCCAACTCCTACAATTTTATTGCCGTCCATAATGGTTTGTTTTATTGAGGCTTTTATATTTTTTATAATTTTTTCCAGATAATTATGATTAAATTCTTCTGATAATGGCTCTATACCCAATATCTTTATGGACTTATGTTGATTAACTTTACTTGATTCTACAATATCCACCAAGCCAAACCGCCTTGGATCATTAAATATCATAACAACTTTATCATTATTTTGTCTTTCAATTGCAAAAATAACATGATCATGCTTGCTATTTTTATAATCACTGTCCTTATAAGTTACTAAGCTTCCACTCATTCCTAAATGGATTATTATTGTTTGCCCTCCCGATAGAACCAAAAATATATATTTTCCTCTTCTTGTTATATCTCTTATCATTTGTCCTTTGACTATATTGGCAAAATTATCTGGTACCTCTACTCGCAAATCCTTGCGCTTTACCAAAACATCTGTGATAATCTGCCCTTTAATGCTAGACGACAACCCTCTTACTACTGTTTCAACTTCTGGTAATTCTGGCATAACAACCTGTATCATTAATTTAATATTTTTTAATTTTATGGAATATACTAATTTTGGCTACAAAAAAATTAGCTCTAGTGATAAAGAATCATTAGTCCATAGTGTTTTTTCTAAAGTTGCCTCTCATTATGATATAATGAATGATATAATGAGTCTTGGTATGCATCGCATATGGAAAAATCAATTTATAAAAACTTTAAATCCTCAAGACAATACAACCCTTATAGATGTTGCAGGTGGAACTGGTGATATTGCCTTTCGTTTTTTAGAAAAAACACAAAATTCAACTGTAACTGTTTGCGATATAAACTCTCAAATGCTTAGCGAAGGAAAAAAGCGTAGCATTGATAAAAATATCCTAACCAACATTTCGTGGCTATGTGGCAATGCAGAGAAACTACCTTGTTCTAGCAATAGCTTTGACTATTACACTATAGCTTTTGGTATTCGCAATGTAACTAATATCGACAATGCCTTACTTGAAGCTTTTAGGGTTCTAAAGCCGGGAGGAAGATTTTTATGCTTAGAATTTTCACACGTAACAGAACCAGTTATGTCTAAACTATACGATCTTTATTCTTTTAACATTATACCTCATATAGGAAAATTCGTTGCCAATAGCAAAGAATCTTATGATTATTTAGTTGAAAGTATTCGTATGTTTCCTAAGCAAGAAGAGTTTAAAGAAAAGATTATTCATGCTGGCTTTAGCAATGTCAGTTATACCAATCTAAATTTAGGTATTGTGGCAATACATAGTGGCTGGAGGATATAAATTTTTATGTTGTTAAATATAATACGTCTTCCATATATAATTTGGCTATTTTTATATTTTATAATTAACAAAAAGATTGGTCTAAAGCCTGATATATGTAAACTATTTATTAGACTTGGCCCTTCTTTTGTCAAACTTGGTCAAACTCTATCTGTACGTCCAGATATAGTTGGAGATAATTATGCTAATCAACTAGCTCAACTTCGTGATAATATGCCTCCGTTTTCAAGTCATATAGTAAATAAAACTATTGCTTGCGAATTAAATTCTCATCCTAATGATTTGTTTTTAAGCTTTAATCAAAATCCAGTTGCAGCCGCTTCAATAGCTCAAGTTCATCAAGCTATTACAAAAGATGGAGAAAAAGTTGCCGTCAAAATCCTTCGCCCCTCAATTGAAAAACAATTTAAGCAAGATATTAAATTGTTTTATTTTATTGCAAGATTAATTAATTTATATAAGCCTCTGCGCAGGCTAAAATCTATTGATGTGGTAGATACTTTAAACTCCATAGTAAGAAAAGAGCTAGATTTACGCTTAGAAGCAGCAAATGCCTGTAAATTAAAAGAGAATCTTATTGCAGATAAGTCTGTATATATCCCAAAGATTTATTGGAACTATACTACAACTCGAGTTATGGTTAGCGAATGGATTGATGCTATTGCTCTTGATGATCTTGAGTCACTAAAATTTTATAATATAGATCTTCCTAAACTTGCACACGACTTATATATTAATTTTCTTAATCAAGTCTATAGAGACGGATTTTTTCACGCAGATATACATCCTGGAAATATTTTTATAAAAAAAGACGGTACTATAGTACCAGTAGATTTTGGTATTATGGGAAAAATTGATGAGAAAAATAAATTCTATGTCGCTGAAATCTTGCGCGGGTTCATAACAGCAGATTACGACCATATTGCCAGAATACATTTTGCAGCAGGATATGTACCTAAAGATCAAAATATTGATGATTTTGCTTTAGCACTTCGTGCTATCGGCGAGCCTATAAAAGATATGCCAGCAAAAGATATTTCTATTGCAACGTTACTTGGTAATTTGTTTAAAACAACAAAAGATTTTAATATGCAAACGCAAACGCAACTATTGCTTTTACAAAAGACTCTAATTCTTATTGAGGGAATATGTATAAGACTAAATCCAGAAATAAACCTTTGGGACTGCGCTAGACCATGGGTAAAAGAATGGGCTAAGGATAACATAAGCTTAAAAGCAAAGGCTCAAGAAAAGATAAAACAGATATTTGATCTTCTAAATAACCTTCCTAATAATTTAGAAAATATTTTTAATTATTTTGACAATAATCTACAGAAGAAATAATAACCATTTTTATTCTCTATAATTATTTTAAATAAAGTCATGATAAAAATAGCCACTTGGAATATAAATTCCATTAGACTTAGAATGCCTCTGCTAAAACAGTTAGCCAATAATTTTCAGCCAGATATCATCTGTTTGCAAGAAACTAAAGTTAGTGATGAATTATTTCCAATCTCAGAAATAAAAAATTTTGGTTACAATCATATCGCTTTCAAGGGTCAAAAAAGTTATAATGGTGTAGCTATATTATCTAAAATTGAGTTAGCAGATTGCTATAGCCTAAATCTAGCAGAAATAAATGATTGCAGACATATTTGCGTTACTCTGCCCAATAAAATTAAACTCCATAATTTATACATTCCAGCTGGAGGAGATGAACCAGATCCCATCATCAACCCTAAATTTGCTCATAAGTTAAATGTTTTAGAGTTTTTAACATCTTGGTTTAAGAATAATTCTTCTTCTGATGAAAAAATTATTCTTACTGGCGACTTTAATATTGCTCCATTTGAAAATGATGTTTGGTCTCACAAGCAATTACTCAATGTAGTATCTCATACCCCTATAGAAGTAACTAAATTAAATTTACTTCAACAATCTCTTGATTGGATTGATTGCTCAAGGCATTTTGTTTCCACTAATGAAAAACTATATAGTTGGTGGAGCTATCGCAACCGTGATTGGCAAAAATCTAATCGGGGTAGAAGACTAGATCATATTTGGGTTACGCCAAATCTTAAGGAACAATTATCTTCTCATCAAATTATTAAAGATGCTCGCAATTGGAATACTCCTTCAGATCACGTGCCAGTTATACTAGAATTGGACAATATAAATTAAAAAATATTAATATTTTTATTAATATTGCTGATTTTTTTTATATAGAGATTTACACAATAAAGAGTTTTTGTTATTGTCCGCATCAAGATCTCACTCTTTAAATTAAATGGAATTTATGAAACTTATATCTGGAAATAGCAACTTACCTTTAGCTCAAGAAATAGCCAAATATCTTGGCATATCGCTAACTAATGCTAATATTAAGAGATTTGCAGATAATGAAGTTTTTGTTGAAATTTTAGAAAATATGCGCGGTGAAGACGTATTTGTAATCCAGCCGACCTCTTTCCCTGCAAATGACCATATAATGGAGTTATTGGTAATTATAGATGCGGTAAGACGTTCTTCTGCCGCAAGAATAACCGCTGTAATTCCTTATTACGGATATGCGCGACAAGATCGCAAGGCTGGGCCTCGAACTCCTATATCTGCTAAATTAGTTGCAAACCTTGTTACTATAGCAGGAGCAAATAGAGTCCTAACCGTTGACTTGCATGCTGGACAAATTCAAGGTTTTTTTGATATTCCTTTAGATAATTTATTTTCAGAACCTGTACTTACCAAAGATATTAAAGATAATTTTGACCTAAATAACCTTGTCGTCGTATCCCCTGATGTTGGCGGAGTTGTTAGAGCCAGAGCCTATGCAAAACGCATAGATGCATCTTTAGCGATCATTGATAAACGCCGTGAAAGGGCTGGTTTTTCTGAGGTTATGAACATTGTTGGCGAAATTAAAGGAAAAGATTGCATTATTGTTGACGATATAGTAGATTCCGCTGGCACTTTATGTAATGCAGCTGCTGCATTATTAGAAAATGGTGCCAAATCGGTTTATGCTTACATTACCCATGGGGTATTATCTGGCAAGGCTATTGAAAGAATCAATAACTCTTGTTTAGCTAGTGTCGTTATTACCGACAGCATTTGCCCAACGTCGAGCGTTTTATCTACCCCTAAAATTAGGGTTATTTCAATAGCTCCTCTTTTGGCAGAAGCTATAAAGCGTATTTCCGAAGAAACATCAGTTTCGAGTTTATTTGATTAAAGTTTTTAGAATTTGTGTTAATGGAGACAGCTATGGCTGAAGTACTTACCTTAAATATTGAGAAAAGAGAAAATGCTGGTACGGGTGCTGCACGCACTCTAAGAAGAAACGGTAGAGTTCCAGCTATTGTTTATGGAAAAAATTATCCTGAAATAAGAATATCTGCTAACTTAAAAGAGCTAGTTAGTAAATATGAGAAAGGTCATTTTACTTCAAAAGTAGTTGATCTTAATTTAGACGGTAAAACCATAAAAGTTGTTCCTAAGCAGGTTCAACTTGATCCAGTAACTGATGTTCCTCTTCATGTTGATTTCTTACGTGTTGATGAAAATTCTAAAATTGCTTTAAAAATTCCTGTTAAATTTATTAACCAAGACAAAGCTCCTGGTCTAAAACGTGGTGGAGTTCTTAACGTAATTAGACGTGACGTAGAACTATTATGTAACCTTGACCATATTCCAGAATTTTTAGTTGCAGATCTAGCTGAATTACAAATAGGTCATTCTATACATATCAGCCACATTAAACTTCCTGTTGACGCAGAGCCTACTATTAAGAATCGTGATTTTACTATTGCTACAATAGTTGGTAGAACGGCTACTTCTGCGGAAGAAGAAGCTGCCGCTGCCGCTGCTGCTGCCGCTGCCGCCGAGGCTGCTGCTGCCGCTGCTGCAACTGCTGCTAACGATGCAGCTCCTGCTAAGAAGAAATAGTTTAGTATTTATTTTTACAAAAAGGTGGTTATATCTTTGATTTTTATTAATCTTAAGGTAGCCACCTTTTTAAAATTTGCAGTAAATATTGGATAAAATAAATATAGTTTGCATTTATTTCTTAATATTTCTTAATTTTATTATATCTATACGGTTTTAAAGGGATCATTTTAGGTGTTTTTACTTGTAGGTCTTGGCAATCCTGGTTCTGAATACAAACTTAATCGTCATAATATTGGCTTTATGATGATAGATTACATTTTGGAATCTTATTCTGGCTTTTCAAACCGAAAACGATCTTTTAATGGTGATTTTTTTCTTGGCGAGATTAAAGGCTACAAAGTTGCCATGATAAAACCAACTACATATATGAATAATTCTGGTTCGTCTGTACGAGCAGTAAAAGATTTTTATAATATAGCTAATAATAATATTTTTGTTTTTCAAGATGAGATTGATCTTGCCCTTGGTAAAATAAAAGTAAAATCTGGCGGTGGAAGTGCTGGACATAACGGAATAAAAGATATCGACAATAAGATCGGGAAAGATTATCTAAGGGTACGAATTGGCGTTGACAGACCAACAAATCCGCATATTGATATAGCAGATTACGTATTAGAAAATTTTGCTAAATTAGAGCAAGAGAAAGTGACAAATATTTGTCAATCTATAGCAAAAAACCTAGACCTATTATTAGAAAGAAATTTAGATTTATTTACCACTAAGATCATTGAAGAAAATAAATAGAAGAGGAATTAAGAAATGGGATTTAATTGTGGAATTGTTGGTTTACCTAATGTTGGAAAATCGACTCTTTTTAATGCTTTAACTCAAACTGCAGCAGCCGAGGCTGCTAATTACCCATTTTGTACTATAGAACCAAATATTGGCAGAGTAAATGTACCTGATTCTCGATTAATTGAACTTGCGAAATTAGCTGGTTCTAAAGAGCTAATTTATACTCAACTAGAATTCGTAGATATTGCAGGGCTCGTAAAAGGAGCAAGCAAAGGGGAAGGTTTAGGAAATAAATTCTTATCTCATATTAGACAAGTAGATGCTATAGTTCATGTCTTACGATGCTTTGAAGATGATGATGTAACCCATGTTGAGGGAAGCGTTGATCCTCTTAGAGATGCTGAAATTATAGAAACTGAACTTGTACTTGCCGATCTTGAAAGCATTGAAAAGCGTATTATCGCCGTTGAGAAACGTGCAAGAGGAACTGACAAAGAGGCTCAAAAAGAACTTGCATTATTAAAACAATTGCTTCCTCTTTTAAATTCTGGTCAGCCAGCCAGAAAACTAAATACCTCAGATATCGAAGAACAACGAATTCTTAAACAAATGCAACTTATTACTTACAAACCTACAATGTATGTTTGTAATGTTGCAGAAGATGAATCGTTAAATGGTAATAAATATACTAAATTAGTTGAAGAAAAAGCTGCAAAAGAAAATGCAGCTTGCGTAATTATTTCTGCTAAAATAGAAGAAGAAATTGCATCTTTTGATAATGAAGCTGATAAAAAAGAATTCTTAAATACATTAGGGCTTAATGAAGCCGGTCTAAATAGAGTTATTCGTGCTGGATATAAATTATTAAATCTTATTACTTTCTTTACGATAGGTCCTAAAGAGGCGCATGCGTGGGTACTGCGTAATGGCTCTTCTGCTCCTCAAGCTGCTGGAGTAATTCATACTGATTTTGAGAAAGGGTTTATTCGTGCAGAAACTATAGCTTATGCAGACTATGTCCAATATAAAGGCGAGCAAGGAACTAAAGATGCTGGAAAAATGAGACTAGAGGGAAAAGAATACCAAGTCTGCGATGGTGATATATTGCACTTTCGTTTCAATGTATAGTATAATCAATCTCTGTTATTTTTATAATATCTGAGGAAGTTTATGCTTCATAATAGTCTATTCAAAAAAAAGTCTACTTGGATAATACTTGCATTAATATTTTATGCAGTTGTGATACAAAAAAATGATAATGGAAAGACTATAGCAGAAAATAAATTATCCTCCTCTAAGATAAATCTAAAAGCAAACTCAGATAGTAGTATTGCTCATCTTCTCAAATCACCAACGCAAGCTGTTTTAAATAAACTGAGAGAAACTAGTAGTGGAAAAGCTGTTGTTGATGCATTAATTACAAATGCCTTAGAAAAGCAATATGGAACATCTGATATTTCGATAATTGCTGCAAAAAATAGTTCAGTTGTGATGAAATTTGACCTCTTAAAGGGAAGCGGAGAAACAGCAGTATGTGGAAGCAAGGTTGTTGTAAAAAGCGACTCTTTTATTGATGGAAAAATTAAATTTGATGATAATAAATCTCAATCTCCTTATGAATTTTATATTGGCAAGGGATCTGTTATTCCTGGGCTCGAAGACGGAATAGTAGGAATGAAAGCTGGAGGAAAACGAAAATTATCAATTCCAGCTAAACTTGCCTATGATCATATTGGTTTTACTAATGATTATATTCCTAAGGGTAAGCCGATTGTAATGGAAGTACAGTTATTATCTGTACAAAATAATCAAAAAATATCTAACCTGCAAATTGATAAAACTATAATAACTCGAGGAAATGGCGAAGCTGTACGTTGTGGGGATAACGTCAAAATTATTTATAAAGCTACTTTCAAAAATGCTAATAATAGCATAATAACAACTAACCCTAGAATTGCTAACTTCTCTATAGGATTGGGGCAAGTTCCTTTAGGTTTAGATTATGGTCTATATGGAATGCTTGTTGGTTCTACTATAGGAATATCACTTTCTCCCTCTGCGCAAGAAATTCTAAAACCTTCTAATCCTGCTATTATTCCAGAAAGCATAAATTTTCCTAAAGATTCCCTAGTAAATTTTGAGGTTCAATTAGTTTCTACTACTCATCATAATTAGATTATGCCTAGCCCTAGCTAGTAAATAATAGTTTTGGCATGCATATTGTATGTTAAAGAGCGTATATTTACTCTAAACAGTCATATATAATATTTCAAATTAATTTGTCGTAGGTTGTGTAGTCAAATACAAAATTTTATATTCTTAAATAGGGATCTTATTTTAAATTTATTATTCATACGACTTGACGATTATGAACCTAATAACCATTTAATATATGTTATTAGGTTCATAATATAATTTGAGTAGATATATGGTTGATTTTAATAAATTTACAGAAAAAGCTAAATCTTTAGTGCAGACGGCACAAAATCATGCAATAGCGCAAGGTCATCAGAAATTCTCTCCAGAGCATTTATTATATTGTTTACTTAATGAAGAAAGTGGAATTATTGCACAAATTATTGATTCCTGCGAAGCAAATTCGGTAAAATTACTTAGCGATACAGAAGCTCTACTTGAGAAAATGCCTAAAGTATCTGGCAGTGGTGCGGGGCAAATTTTCTTAGCTCCAGAAACTGCCAAATTATTAGAAAGCTCTATATCTCTTGCAGCTAAGAATGGAGATAGATTTGTTACTATAGAAAGATTATTCCAAGCACTAACAACTATTTCTAATTCTGATGCTGCAAAAATACTTAGCAAAAATGGTATAGTTGAGAAAAACGTTAAAACTGTAATAGATATGCTTCGCAAAGGCAGAACAGCAGATTCTGCAACTGCAGAAGATAGTTTTGATGCCTTAAAGAAGTTCTCTACTGATTTTACTGAACTTGCAAGTAATGGAAAGTTAGATCCAGTTATTGGGCGAGATGAAGAAATAAGAAGAACTATTCAAGTATTATCACGTCGTACTAAAAACAATCCTGTTCTTATAGGTGAGCCAGGCGTAGGTAAGACAGCTATTATTGAGGGACTTGCTCAAAGAATGGTTGCAGGAGATATTCCTGATAATTTAAAAGGCTGCCGTTTAATCTCTCTTGATCTTGGCGCTTTAGTTGCGGGAGCAAAATTTAGAGGAGAGTTTGAAGAAAGACTAAAATCTGTGCTTAATGAAATTAAATCCGCCTCTGGTGATATAATTTTGTTTATAGATGAGTTACATACTTTAGTTGGGGCTGGAGCCGCAGAAGGATCTATGGATGCTTCTAATTTATTAAAACCAGCTTTAGCAAGAGGTGAATTACATTGTGTTGGCGCAACCACCCTAAATGAATATCGCAAACATATCGAAAAAGATGCAGCCCTCGCAAGAAGATTTCAGCCTGTATTTGTAAGCGAGCCTAGTGAAGAAGATACTATATCAATTTTACGAGGGATAAAAGAAAAGTACGAACTACATCATGGAATTAGAATTACTGATGGTGCAATAGTTTCTGCTGCAACTCTTTCTAATCGTTATATAACAGATCGTTTTTTACCAGATAAGGCAATTGATTTAATTGACGAAGCAGCTAGTAGACTTCGCATGGAAGTAAATAGTAAGCCTGAAGAACTCGATGAACTAGATCGTAAAATTATTCAGCTCAAAATAGAACAAGAAGCTCTAAAAAAGGAAAAAGACTCCTCTTCTAAAGAGCGTCTTTCAAAATTATCTACTGAATTAGAAATTCTTGAGAAGAAAGCTGCCGATTTATCTGGAAAATGGCAAGCAGAAAAACTAAAGGTTCAAGAAAGCCAAAAATTAAAAGAAGAGTTAGATGCAGCTAAGTCTGAGTTAGAAATTACCCAACGCAAAGGCAACTATGAGCGCGCAGGCGAGCTAACATATAGCATAATTCCTGAACTTGAGAAGAAGCTTAAATCTTCTCAAAATAATAATTCACAGACTATGGTAAAAGAAGCGGTAACTCGTGAAGACATAGCAGCAATTGTATCAAGATGGACGGGAATTCCTGTTGATAAAATGCTCGAGGGCGAAAAAGAAAAATTATTAAAAATGGAACTTGAACTTGGCAAATATGTTATTGGACAAGAGGATGCCATTAAAGCTGTCTGCGAGTCCGTACGTAGGTCTAGGGCTGGGCTACAAGATACTGACCGCCCATTGGGATCATTCTTATTCTTAGGCCCTACAGGAGTGGGGAAAACAGAATTGTGCAAAACATTAGCGCAATTTTTATTTGATGATAAAACAGCTCTACTTAGAATTGATATGTCCGAATATATGGAAAAACATGCCGTATCTCGTTTAATTGGCGCACCTCCAGGATATGTCGGATATGATGAAGGTGGAGCGTTAACCGAAGCAGTACGAAGAAGACCATATCAAGTAATCCTTTTTGATGAAGTAGAAAAGGCTCACCACGACGTTTTTAATATTTTACTTCAAGTTCTAGATGATGGTAGACTAACTGATGGTCAGGGGCGAACTGTTGACTTTAAAAATACTATTATCATTCTGACTTCAAATTTAGGCTCTGATATACTAACTACGCTAAAGGAAGGAAAAGATACTTCTTCTGTAAGAAATGAAATTATGGATATAGTCAAAAAACATTTTAGGCCAGAATTCTTAAATAGGCTTGATGAAATTATATTATTCCATCGTTTAGCTCGTAAACACATGGATAAAATTGTTGATGTCCAATTAAACCGCCTAAATAGTTATTTAGCAGATCGTCGTATAAATATAAACTTAGATAGTTCCGCTAAACAGTTTATCGCTGATAAAGGCTATGATCCTATTTATGGAGCTCGTCCTTTAAAAAGAGTAATTCAGCAAGAACTGCAAAATAAATTAGCAAACTTGATATTGGCAGGAGAAATTAAAGACGGAGATAATCTTACCGTTACTTGTAAAGATAACTCTTTGGTTATAATAACCTGAGTTTGATATAGTCTGCCGTGAAAAAGTCTACG
>CAZTUN010000002.1:0-44191 GCA_964616845.1 uncultured Rickettsiales bacterium
AGCTGGTGTCATGCTTCTTTGTACTTGGTAGGAACCAAAGAAATTATCTCTGCAAGAAAATAGTACTATGCTAATGATAATAATCATAAGCATTTTGATCAATTTAATCTTCCTAAGATTTATAAATAATAGCATTTGCACCTTATCGTTACAACATTGCGATTATAGCATATTTATTTAGCAATTTCTTTGTCTTTATTATAACAATAAAATATTAAATTATTATGAATAAATATATTTTATATTTGCTAATTAGCCTATTATAACCAATAATTATACTGCTTACCTTGTATTTAATGCTCATTAATGAGTATTAAATATTGACCTTAAAATTATTTTAATAATTTTTATAGTTCTCATATGTAACACAAATCAACTATTATTTTGTGGTAGATAATAAATTATCTTGTCTATTTTACTAATCCGCATTACAAGTTTATCATCACGCTCGTAATTTTTATTTTTGTGCAAATGCTTTTTTTAAAACTTGAAATTTGCATTCATATATACATAAAGACTAAGGAATAAATTTATGCCAAAAAAAATAGCAAAAATTTTCTTAACCTTAACAATAATTATTGTCATAATTTATTCTGGTGCATGGTTTGCTGGAGCTTATTTTATAAAAAATAATTTTTCTAGTAATTTACCAAAACTTAAAGAAAAATTAGCTCTTGATATTAATTTTTCAAGTATGGGCATATCTGGTTATCCCTTTAACTTTATAATAAAACTGTCTAAACCCACAATATCTAATAAAGA
Organism: uncultured Rickettsiales bacterium; assembly: GCA_964616845.1. Classification (GTDB taxonomy): domain Bacteria; phylum Pseudomonadota; class Alphaproteobacteria; order Rickettsiales; family UBA6187; genus CAYZBM01. The sequence goes on from CAZTUN010000002.1 coordinate 763, forward strand.
TTTTGCTTTTTCTTCAGACAAAGAACTCGAGCTTTCAACCACTATACTTACCAAAAATCTAGCTCTTGCTCTTCCTAGCGCAACATTGTCAATTACTACTAGCGATAATAAGCAATTAAAATTTAATATAGTCTCTGACTATACAATTATTGACTTTAATTTTGTCAATAGTTTAATTCTTAGTCTTATCAAAGGGGAAAAAGACTTGCATGCTAAAGAATTAACTGGGTTAATTATAAAGCAATCTAATGCTAAAATAAGTGATGTTGCCAGCAGCAAATTATTAAAATCTATTGATAAAATAGATGCCAATTTTTTTGAAAATATCCAACAAGATCATAGAACAGAATATTCTGTTACACTAGAGCACTCTTCTTTTCAAAGCTTAGAAGATTTATTACCTCAAATAATTTCTAGTCCAGCCTATCTAAAACTATCTTCTTACTCTCCTATTTCTCGACCTATTTTAAACTTTTTCCTTTCAGATTTTAGAGTTGGCAAAACATACCTAGATACTTCTGGTTACGAACTTGGCTCAAATGTAGAACTATTTAATGGAACAAAAAACTATAACTTTAAAAATTTTGATTTTAAGATTAATAAATATAATTATAACAACGATATAATTAATTTGGTTTCCTCAGGACAATCTATATTAAAAAAAGGAACCAATAGTCGCGACTTATCTTTACATGCAAAAATTACAGCCAGTTCTAAGTGGAAAGAATTTTATTCTAATGATTGGGTAGTAAGATCTGCTAAAGGCGTAACCATGAGTGATTTCTTTATGCCAGATAATGATAATGTAAAGGATTCGGTTGATAATATTGGCAAGAAATATATAGAATATATTATAGCTAATCCTAAAGAATTATCTAACTTAGTTCCAAATCTTTATGACTTAGGTCCTGTTTCTATAGATCTAGATGCGGTGGCTGACATTAACTTAAAAGACGTTAATATCAATCAATTTATACTTGCGGCAAAGCCATATTCTATAAAACTTGTTGGCGTGTATAAAAAAGATTCTGATTCTGCTATGACATTTAGCATAAGTAATAACAAACAACTCATTTCTGATTTGGTTGATTATTCCTCTAAATTCCTAACCTTTATTCTAAAATTAAATAATTCTAGTGCGCCAGAATTTATTTTACCTACAGAATTCAAAACAACTCTAAATGAAACACTTATTTCTTTATCAGATAGCCCTAAAACCGTAGCTAATGATATTTCATTTACATGCAAATTCAGTAAGTCACAAATTTTACCAACCATTTCTGGTCTGTCTATTTTACAGGTAGTCGATAAATTGCAAACTGTAATTCAGCCACATTACGCAAAATATATGGAAGCAGTTGATATGTACGTTAAAAAGACTCCTATTCCTGAGAAAAGTACTCCTACAGAAAAAACATCTCAACCAAAAGCTAAGTAATTATAATGGACATTATTGCGATAATAAAATCATGTTTTCTTGGTATTATTGAAGGTTTAACTGAATTTATCCCAGTTTCATCAACTGGTCATCTTATTCTTATTTCAGATATTCTAAAAATGACTACCATACAAGATAAGGTATTTGATATTGCAATTCAATTTGGGGCTATTTTAGCCGTATGCTATATATATCGCCATAAACTTATCGGTACGGTTATCTCATTACATAATTCACCTTCTTCGAGACATTTTGCTACCGTAACAATATTAGCCTTCATTCCCGCAGTAATACTTGGTTTTATTTTTCATAAATTTATAAAAGAAGAATTATTTTCTCCTAAAGTAGTTTCGTTTTCTATGCTTATTGGTGGCATAGCTATTCTTATAATAGAAAAATTTCGACCTAATCCAAAAATTTATACTATTAATAACATAAGTTACCCTAGGGCTCTAATGATTGGCTTATTCCAGTGCTTGGCTATGATTCCCGGAACGTCAAGATCTGGAGCAACTATTATGGGAGCATTACTTATTTCTATAGACCGCAAAACTGCTGCTGAATTTTCTTTCTTCTTAGCTATTCCAACAATGTTTGCAGCTACTTTATATGACATATATAAAAATTATAGTATTTTAACTTTAGACAACCTAACCTTGATTACTATTGGTTTTGTCTCTTCATTTTTAGTTGCTTTACTAGTAGTAAAGAACCTTATTAGCTTTATAAGCAAGCATGGTTTTGCTCCTTTTGCTATCTACCGCATAGTTTTAGGCAGTATAATGTTATATTTATTATATCATGGCGGAATTAACTAAATAACATCTTAAGCCCTTGGATGCGTACTGTTGTAGATTTTTTCTAAATGCTGGGTATCTAATGATGTATATAACTGTGTTGAACTTAAGCTAGCATGTCCTAGCAAATCTTGTATTGTTCTTAAATCAACTCCGTCTTTTAATAAATGAGTAGCAAAACTATGTCTAAAAGCATGAGGTGTTGTACTCTCTGGTAACCCTAATTTTCGTCTTAATTTTCTAATATGCTTACTAAATACCGCAGGCTGTAAGGGTGCCCCCTTTTCTCCTATAAATATCGGTCTATCTTCAGATATATTATAAGGACATAATTCAATGTATTTATTAATCGCTTGTACAACCTTTGGTAATAATGGAACTTGTCTTTGCTTATTTCTTTTTCCCATTACTAGTAATTTATCTTGTTCTATAAAGCTCTTTTTAGTTAAAGATAAAGCTTCAGAAATTCTCAATCCACAACCATATATAACCATCAATAGCGCAACATCTCTAATTCCTACCCATGTTTTATCGGCTATGTCAGCAATATTTTTTGTCGCAGATAAAGCTTCTTCTATATCTAAGCTCTTTGGCAGCAATTTTTTTCTTTTTGGACTTCTTAACTGAAAAATAGCCTGATTATTACAATATTCTTGTTTTTCTAAAAATTTGAAGAAATTCCTTAAACTGGATAGAGCTCTAGCTGATGAAGAAGAATCAAATTCATTCTCAAAACGATAGGCTAAGTAGGATCTAAAATCCTGTAAAGATAATTCTTCTAAATCTTTTAGTCTCACTAGCTTACCAAGATGTTTAAAAACAAAATCTAAAAAATCCTCTAGATCATTTTTATAGGCAAGCAAAGTGTGGGCTGAAAATCTTTTTTCCAGAACTAACCATTCTTCCCACTCTTTTATTGCTAAAACTAGTTCCAAGATTACCTATCTTAAATTTTAATCAAAATATCTCTAAAAAGTCTGTTTAGTATTTTCCCAGTCTTTCATAAATGAAGCCAGTCCCTTATCTGTTAAAGGGTGATTAAATAATTGTCTAATTGTTTGTGGCGGTAATGTAGCAACATGCGCTCCAATCTTGGCACTCTCTACAACATGTATAGGATGACGAATAGACGCTACTAAAACTTGAGTTTTAAATTCAGGATATTGTTTATATATTGTGCAAATTTCTTCAATCAGTTTAAGTCCATTATTTCCAACATCATCAAGCCTACCAACAAATGGAGAAATATATGTAGCTCCAGCTTTAGCGGCAAGTATCGCTTGTGCTGCTGAAAAACACAATGTAACATTTGTTTTTATTCCTCTTGATGAAAGAGTTTTGCATGCTTTTATTCCATCAACTGTAAGAGGTAGTTTTATTACTACGTTTTTTGCTATTTTTATTAATTTATCCGCCTGAATTATCATGTTCGCATAATCCATTGCAACTACTTCAGCACTAACATCTCCAGAAACAATCTCACATATCTCTTTTATAACTTCAAAGAAATTTCTTCCCGACTTAGCTATGAGCGTAGGATTAGTTGTAACTCCATCTAGCAATCCAGTTTCACTTAATTCTTTTATTTCTTTTATCTCAGCTGTATCTACAAAAAATTTCATTATTTTCCTCTAGATTTGGTTTTGTAAAAAAACTATAACTAATATAGTTTTATATGTTCCTTAAATAATCTCACATAAATAACCATCAATTATATTCACGTAAATAGTAAATTATGCCAAGATTTGTTAACATAATCTTACCAAGAGCAATATTTTCTAATCTAACTTATAAAATAAGTGAAGATTTGAATATTTTAAACGGAATGATAATTGATGTTCCATTAGGCAAGACTAGCACCATCGGCGTAATTTGGCAAATATCTAATAATCCTCCAGCAAATATTGCTGAGGATAAAATAAAATATATAAATAAAATTCTAGATTACCCGCCATTAAGCGAGAATCTTTTAAAATTTATAAAATATGTTTCCGACTATACTATTACAGATCTTGGCAGCGTATTAAAAATGTCTATCCCTATTAGCAAACAACTTAATGTCTCTAATTTATCTGCAAAAAAACGATCTTCTCTAAGTCATAATATAAAAATATCCCTTCCTGAACTTAGCTCTAGTCAAGCTAATGCTGTTAGTTTCTTAAAAGAACGAATTTCAAGCAATGATTTTTCTGTAACTTTGCTCGAAGGAGTTACTGGTTCTGGCAAAACAGAAGTATACTTCTCCGCTCTAGAGGAAGTTTATAAAAAAGACTCTCTAAGCCAAATACTTATTCTATTGCCAGAAATAATTTTAACTACACAGTTTATTAAGAGATTTGAAGAAAGATTTGGCTTTTCTCCTGCACAATGGCATTCAGGAGTTTCTCTAAGTAAAAAAAATACTTTATGGCAAGAAATATCTAATGGAACGCAAAGGATTATAGTCGGAGCTCGTTCAGCTCTATTCCTGCCCTATAAAAAATTAAGCTTAATTATTGTAGATGAGGAACATGAGTCCTCTTACAAACAAGAAGATGGGGTAATTTATCATGCTAGGGATATGGCTGTGCTTAAAGCAAAAATTGAGAATATTCCTATAATTCTAACTTCTGCAACCCCTTCTATTGAAACTTTAAATAATGTTGTCCTAAAAAAATATTATCATATAAAACTTGCTGAGCGGTTTAATGCAACAATGCCTATCATAAAAATTGTTGATATGCGCAATACTCCTAAATCAAATAATCATTGGATATCTCTAGAGCTTACGGAAGCAATAAATAAAACTTTAGCTGCCAAGCAACAGGTTTTATTGTTCCTAAACCGTAGAGGATATGCTCCTATTAATTTATGCAAGAAATGTGGATATAAAATATCTTGCCCAAATTGTTCTACTTCACTAGTAAGACATGAATCGCCACAAAAATTATTATGCCATACTTGCGGTTTTAGTTGCAGTCCTGTAAATACCTGCCCTGATTGTAAAAGCGAAAATAGTATAATATCTTGTGGACCTGGAATCGAAAGAATAGCCGAATCTGTAAAAAAAATATGGAACAAATCTACAATAGCCTTAATTGATAGTGACCATATTAATTCTCCCAAAAAAAGAGAAAGTCTAATTACCGACATAATTAATGGAAATTACGATATAATAATAGGAACGCAAATTCTTGCTAAAGGTCATCACTTTCCTAACCTTACTTTAGTTGGTATAATTGATGCCGACATAGGAATGCTAGGAGGAGACCTAAGAGCCGCAGAAAAATGCTTCCAGTTGCTTCATCAGGTTTCTGGTCGCGCAGGTCGCCAAAAAGAATTAGGCAGCGTGATAATACAAAGCTACATGCCTGAAAATAATGTAATCACCGCCCTAGGAAAAGGTAATTCTGAAGAATTCGCTCAAATAGAATTACAAAATCGTCAAATTGCTAACATGCCTCCATTCTCTAGAATGGTTGCTCTAATAATTTCTGGTTCTGACGAAAATAAAACCGCTAATTTTGCATATAGTTTAGTCAGGAACGCTCCTATAAATGATCAAGTAAATGTCCTAGGACCTGTTGCTGCGCCAATGTATATTATCCGAAAAAAATATAGATTTCGTATATTATTAATAACCAAACCACAGCTTAATATACAAAAATTTATAAAAATATGGCTTTGTTCCGTAAATACCCCTCCTTATATACAACTTAAAATAGATGTTGATCCCTATAATTTCATGTAAATATTTCTATTTACTGTTTTTTATATTGCCCTAAACTATAAGTTACATAGTCTGCTATTTCTTCTACTATGTTAGAAAACTCTATTTTTAATAAAAAAAGTTGCTTGCAACCCTTTTTTACCTGTGCTATTAGTGCCTGCCCTTTGCTAAAAGGTTTTTCATTGAATTTTAAATTTACAAATAATTTTTTATGCTAGCATCAAATATACAAATAGCGAATCGTTATTCTGAAGCACTTTTTAGCTTGTCATTAGAAGAAAACCTATTGCCAAAAGTTGCAGCTGATATAAAGCTATTAAATGAAGTATTGTTAACCTCACCTGAGGTCTCTTCAGCTATTTGTGACATTTCTAACTCTAAACCGCAAATATTGCAATTACTTGACGCCTTAGCTAACAAAGCTAATTTTAATAAAATATCTAAAAATTTCCTTCATTTAGTTGTTAAGGCAAACAGGGTTAAGGTTCTTCCTGATATAGCAAAGTTATTTGTAAGAAAATTTGAAGAGCATAACGGCAGTCTATTTGTTGATGTTACAGCAGCTGAAAAGCTTGACAAAGAGCAAATAGCTTTGATCGAGAAGAAACTTTCTGATGTCTTTAAAAAAAATGTTATAGGCGTTATACGAATTGATAAAAAAATACTTGGTGGCTTAATTGTTTCTCAAGGTTCTAAAATGTGGGACTCATCTTTGGGAAATAAAATAAGCCGTTTAAATAATTTAAGTAAACAGGCAATTATAAACTTTTAGTTTTTTAAATTGCAAAAATATTATTTAGTTGAGGAGAAGCATTATGACCGTACGAGCAACTGAAGTAGTTGATATTCTAAAGCAACAAATTAAAGATTTTGATGCTTCTGTTGAACTAAGCGAGGTTGGCCGAGTTGTCGAAGTAAAAGATGGAATAGCTGTAGTTCATGGCTTAGATGGCGTGCAATCTGGAGAAATGGTCGAGTTTAATGCTACCCTAAAAGGAATGGCTTTAAACTTAAATGCTGACAATGTTGGTGTGGTAATTTTTGGTAATGATAGTGCCGTAAAAGAAGGTGATATTGTAAAACGTACCAATAAAATTGTAGAAGTTCCTGTAGGAAAAGAGCTACTTGGACGCGTTGTTGATGGTCTTGGCAATCCTATAGATGGAAAAGGGCCTATAAATGCAAAGCTTTCTAGTTTGGTTGAGAGGATAGCTCCTGGAATTATCGTCCGTAAGTCTGTATGCGAGCCTGTACAAACTGGAATTAAAGCTATTGACTCTCTTATTCCTATTGGACGTGGTCAAAGGGAGCTAATTATTGGAGATCGTCAAACTGGAAAAACTGCAGTTATTATTGATACTTTCTTAAATCAAAAACCTTCTCATGAAGGGAAAGAAGATGAATCAAAAAAATTATATTGTATTTACGTATGTATCGGACAAAAAAGATCTACTGTTGCTCGTATAGTAAAAAAATTGGAAGATGAAGGAGCATTAAAATATAGTATAGTTGTAGCAGCAACCGCATCTGATCCAGCTCCATTACAATATCTTGCCCCTTATACTGGTTGTACTATGGGTGAATATTTCAGGGATAATGGAATGCATGCTATTATTGCTTATGATGATCTTTCTAAGCATGCAGTGGCTTATCGTCAAATGTCTTTATTATTACGTCGTCCACCAGGACGTGAAGCATATCCTGGAGACGTTTTCTACTTACACTCTAGATTATTAGAGCGTGCGGCTAAACTTTCTGATGCTCAAGGTGGTGGCTCTTTAACTGCACTGCCTGTAATCGAAACACAAGCTGGTGACGTTTCTGCTTATATTCCAACTAACGTAATTTCTATTACTGATGGTCAGATATTCCTTGAAACGGATCTTTTCTACAAAGGCGTACGTCCTGCTGTAAACGTTGGTTTATCAGTTTCAAGGGTTGGTTCTGCCGCTCAGATTAAAGCAATGAAACAAGTTGCTGGATCTATAAAATTAGAGCTTGCACAATATCGTGAGATGGAGGCGTTTGCTCAATTTGGTTCAGATCTTGATGCATCAACTCAAAAATTATTAGCTCGCGGTAGTCGCTTGACTGAGTTATTAAAGCAAGATCAGTTTTCTCCACTACTTGTTGAAGAACAAGTAGCTGTTATATACGCAGGAGTTAAAGGATATTTAGATAAAATTCCAACTAAATCTGTCGTAAAATTTGAGAAAGAACTTCTTGAGCTACTTAGAAATCAACATAAAAATTTGTTAGACACTATTAGCAAAGAACAAAAACTTTCTGATGATAGTGAGGCAAAGCTAAAAGTTGTTCTTGAACAATTCACGCAAAGGTTCTTAGGATAATTAGTTAGAGGTGATTTTAAATCATGGCAAATCTTAAAAGCCTAAAAATTAGAATACGAAGCGTTAAGTCAACGCAGAAAATCACTAAAGCAATGAAGATGGTTTCTGCTGCTAAGTTACGTCGTGCAAGAGAAAAAGTTGAAGCAGCTACTCCATATGCTGAGGCTATGTCGAGGGTTGTAAAAACTTTAGCAAGAAATATTCCTGTTAATGAAGCTCCTGCCCTGCTTGTTGGTAACGGAAGAAATCATAAACACTTGTTAGTGGTTGTCACTTCGGATAGAGGCTTGTGCGGAGGACTCAATACTAATTTGGTGAAAGCGGTAAAACGTAAAATCCTAGAGTTAAGTTCAGAAGGAAAAGAAGTTAGCCTATTTTGTATAGGCAAAAAAGGCAGGGAGTTGCTATCTTCTCAATTCAAGAATAAAATCATTCATGAAGTTGAAGGCATAAGTAAGAAAAAAAATATTCCTTATGAAGATGTAGAAGTACAAGCAAAAACCATATTGGACTTATTTTCTCAAGAAAAGTTTGATGTTTGTACAATATTTTTTAATAAGTTTATTTCAGCTATTTCTCAGAAAATAACTGCTACGCAAATAATTCCTTTGGCTCAAGATGAAGAAACTGAAAATTCTACTAAAGTTAATTCTGCTCTTCCTTACGAATATGAACCAAGTGAGCAGGAAATATTAAGTGATTTATTACCAAGAAATCTTGCTGTTCAACTTTATCATGCAGTACTAGAAAATACTGCAAGTGAGCAAGGTTCTCGTATGACGGCTATGGATAATGCTACTTCCAACGCTGGCGAAATGATCAAAAAATTAACCTTGGTATATAATCGTACAAGACAAGCCAATATTACAAAAGAATTAATAGAGATTATTTCTGGAGCTGAGGCTGTATAATAGTAATTTAAAAGTTGTTAGTAATTAATGAGTGGAGTTTAATATGGCAAGTAACGTAGGAAAGATTACACAAGTTATTTCCGCAGTGGTGGATGTAAAATTCGAGAGTGGTAATTTGCCAGCGATCTTGAATGCACTTGAGTGTAAAAGTAACGGTCGTCGTATCGTTTTAGAAGTTGCTCAGCATATTGGTGACAATTCTGTGCGTACCATTGCTATGGATTCTACCGATGGTCTTGTACGCGGTTCAGATGTTATAGATACAGGAGCACAAATTTCTGTACCAGTTGGAAATAAAGTATTAGGTCGTATTATGAACGTTATAGGTGAGCCTGTTGATGAGAGAGGTTCTATTGAAACGACTAAATATAGTCCTATTCATAAAGAAGCACCAAAATTTGCAGATCTATCTACAGCAAGCGAAATTCTTGTTACAGGAATTAAAGTTATCGATCTATTAGCTCCATATGCAAAAGGTGGAAAAATTGGATTATTCGGTGGTGCTGGGGTAGGAAAAACCGTACTTATTATGGAACTAATTAATAACGTTGCTAAAGCTCACGGCGGATATTCTGTATTTGCTGGAGTTGGTGAACGTACTCGTGAGGGAAATGACCTTTATCATGAAATGATAGAATCTGGCGTAATTGACCTTAAAAATCCTGAAAAATCAAAAGTGGCTCTAGTATATGGTCAAATGAATGAGCCTCCTGGAGCTCGTTCTCGTGTTGCATTATCTGGTCTTACTCAAGCTGAATATTTCCGTGATGAGGAAGGTCAAGATGTATTATTCTTCGTAGATAATATATTTAGGTTCACTCAAGCTGGCTCTGAAGTATCTGCACTTCTTGGTCGTATTCCATCAGCTGTAGGATATCAGCCTACTCTAGCTACGGATATGGGAGCAATGCAAGAGCGTATTACCTCAACTACCAAAGGTTCTATTACTTCTGTACAAGCAATTTATGTACCGGCAGACGATCTAACTGATCCAGCTCCAGCGGCTTCATTTGCGCACTTAGATGCAACTACAGTTCTAAACCGTCAAATTGCTGAGATAGGTATTTATCCAGCTGTTGATCCTCTAGATTCAACTTCGCAAATGCTTGATCCTAGAATTATTGGTAATGAGCATTATCAAGTTGCACGTGATGTACAAAAAATTCTTCAAAGTTACAAATCTTTACAAGATATCATTGCCATCCTTGGTATGGACGAACTATCCGAAGAGGATAAATTAACAGTGGCTCGCGCTCGTAAAATTCAAAGATTTTTAAGTCAACCATTCCACGTTGCTGAGGTATTTACTGGTTCTCCTGGTAAATTAGTAAGTTTAAGCGACACTATACGTGGATTCAAAGAAATTGTTGAAGGTAAGCATGATGATCTTCCTGAAGCAGCTTTCTATATGGTTGGCAACATTGAAGAAGCTATCGAAAAAGCTCGTAAACTTGCTAAAGAGGCTGCGTAAGGAATAAGATTATGGCAGGACAGGAACAATTATCAATGGAATTTGACATTGTAACTCCAGAAGGAAAATTTTTCTCAGGCTTAATATCTCAAGTAGATATACCAGGAAAGAATGGATATTTTGGAGTTCTTCCTAATCACATTCCTTTGATTTCTACCCTTAGCTCTGGCGTCTTAACTATAAATCCTGACAATAGCGATTCTAGAAAATTTTATGTATCTGGTGGTTTTGCTGAAGTAACTCCAAAACGCTGTGCAATACTTGCAAGTTATGTAGTAGATTTAGCTTCCTTAACAAAAGAAGACGTTCAAAAACAACTAGAAGCTCTAGATTTTTCTATTTCAACTACTGTTGATACAGACAAGCTTGCATTATTAAAGTCACAGAAAGAAAATCTTTCTGGATTAATTGCATGCTTGGTTTAGTTTACATCTGGTTTATTGGTCGCTTGTGAAAAAGTCTCTTTTTGTTATCCATGAAAATATTATATAGCCTAATCTAAGAGTGGCTCGTAGCCTTTTTCACGGCAGACTTATTGATCTATCATAAAATCATTTATAAGGCTTTATAGAATAGATGTAAATCTAAAATGCTTACTGCTTCAGCAAAGAAGCTACAGCATCTATTGCTAATATATATCCCTTTGTACCTAATCCACAGATCATACCATCTGCTATATCAGAAATAAATGAATTATGCCTAAATTCTTCTCTTTTAAATATATTAGAAATATGAACTTCAACTATAATCCATTCTTTTGCCAGTAAGGCATCTCGAATGGCTACCGAAGTATGTGTATACGCTCCAGCATTTATAATAATTGCCTGCTTATTTCCTCTAGATGCTTGTATTTTATCAATTATCTCACCTTCAGAATTGCTTTGGAAGAATTCACAATTCAATCCTAATTCTTTAGATTTAATCGCACATTCTTTTTCTATATCTTCTAAAGTAGTTGCACCATAAAGCTTTGTTTCTCTACTTCCTAGTAAATTTAAATTCGGACCATTTATTATTAATATTGAATTGCGCATATTTTTTAATGATTTAATGATTTAAAACTATATTGGTGTTGATTCTAGGTTAAAACCTGCTAATAGTAAACAAGTCTATATATATTTGCTAAAATCTCAAGTTTTGCAAGGATAATGCTAATGGTGATTACACTAAATGGAGAAGAATATAGTTTGAATGAAGCTATATCTTTAGAACAATTGTTATATAAACTACAAATAGATCCTAATAAAGTCGCCATTGAGCGTAATCTTGAAATAGTTCCTGCTCAAAATTTTAATACAACAGTAGTAACGCAAGGGGACAATATTGAAATTGTTCAGTTTATTGGCGGAGGTTGATAATTTATTATGATTGCTATAAATGATCCTTTAATAATTGCAGGCAAAACTTATTCATCTCGACTATTAGTTGGAACTGGAAAATATAAAGATTTTCAAGAAACAAAAGATGCCATAGAAGCATCTGGAGCAGAAATTGTCACTGTAGCAGTAAGACGGGTAAATATTGCAAAATCTAATGAGCCAATGTTGCAAGATTATATTGATCCAAAGAAATATACTTATCTTCCTAACACTGCAGGTTGCTTTACAGCCCAAGATGCTTTAAGGACTCTGCGCCTTGCTCGAGAAGCTGGTGGCTGGAACTTAGTAAAGCTTGAAGTACTTGCAGATGAACAAACTTTATATCCTGATATGATAGAAACTCTTAGTGCTGCGCAAACTCTTATAAAAGAAGGCTTTGAGGTTATGGTATATTGTACTGATGATCCCATTCTTGCAAAGAAGCTTGAGGATATAGGTTGCTGTGCTATTATGCCACTTGCAGCACCAATAGGTTCGGGACTTGGAATACAAAATCGTACTAATCTTGAATTAATTGTGCGAAATGCTAAAGTACCAGTGTTAGTAGATGCTGGTGTAGGCACGGCATCTGATGCAAGTATAGCTATGGAATTAGGCTGTTGTGGTGTATTGATGAATACTGCTATTGCTAAGGCGCAATACCCTGTTACTATGGCAGAGGCTATGAAACATGCTATAATTGCAGGAAGACTTGCTTATTTATCGGGAAGAATGGAAAAGAAATATTTTGGAGCTAACGCATCTTCTCCGAAAGAAGGAATATTAAGTAAGTTAGCTTAAGTTTTTCTCTTAAATTATAACAAAGTAAAATTTCTCATGAAAAATAATTTATTTCGTGCAAATAATTTAGAGTCTTTAGTGGGTTCTAATAAATTAAATTATCGCCTCTTTATATTGTTATTGGCGACCTTAGGTATATTTACTTTCTCTAGAATATTTTTTCTCTTTAACACTGATTTGAATTTATTCTACGATGAAGCTCAATATTGGATTTGGTCAAAATACCTATCCTTTGGCTATTACTCGAAACCTCCAATGGTATCTTGGCTAATTTATTTGACTTCCAATATTTGTGGGGACGCAGAACCTTGCATAAAGCTATCATCATCTATAGTCCACTTTATAACTGCAATTGTAATATTTTTTATTGGTAAAAAACTTTATACTCCGCAAATAGGCTTCCTCAGCGCAATAAGCTATATAACTTCTCCTGGAGTGTCATTTTCTAGCCTTATCATCTCAACTGATCCAGCGTTAATTTGTTTTGCAGCATTAACCTTGTTAAGTTTTATTTACGCCCTAGAAAGAAATACCATATCTTCTTGGTTACTAGTTGGATTATTTGGAGGATTAGGCATGCTAACTAAATATAGTATGTCTATCCTAGCTTTCTCTGTATTTGGTTATTTAATTTCTTCTAACAAATATAAGTTTACTTTTCGTAACTATAAAATCTATTTAGCTGCTCTAACTGGATTACTTATATTCTTACCTAATATAATATGGAACTATCAACATTATTTTGTAACTTTCTCTCACACTAAAGATAATGCAAATTTACAAGGATCTTTATTCCATTTAAAGCATTTAGGTGAATTCTTCTTAGCGCAATTTGCTGTATTTGGTCCTATATTATTCTTTTGTTTAATATTTTTAGTTACATTTGCTAATTATAAAAAGAAAGCCCTCTCTGAAAGAACTCTACTACTTACTTGGTTTATTACTCCTACTCTCCTATTAATGCTAATCTTAAGTCTATTATCTAGAGCTCACGCTAATTGGGCAGCAACAATCTCTGTTCCTGCAACTATTATGGTAATAGCTTATTTAGTTAATCGTAAATATTTCATTATTTTAACCGCTAGTATTATGCTTAATTTATTAGCAGCAACGGTAATTTTATTTGCAAATCCTATTATTAAAGAATTTGGTTTCCAGTTTACCCCTAATAAAACCAATCTTTCAATTAAGTCTATTCGCGATCCACTATTGCGAATACGAGGTTGGAGAGATTTAGGTAATGAGGTTAGTAAAATTATTAAACTATATCCTAATGCAATACTTATTACCGACTCGCGCAAGCTTTATAGTGAATTAGTCTATTATGTAACTCCTAGACCTTTTAGTGCTTTAAAATGGAATCCTAATCACGAGATAAAAGATCATTTTGATTTAACTGCAAGTTTAGATAATGCTGATAATAATCTTGAATTCATTTTCGTGACTAACACTGTATATCCTTATGAAAAACTTAATAAGTGTTTTTCTAGTGTAATAAAGCTAGACAATATTGTTATTGAAGCACAAAGTAGTAATGAAAATAAATATAATATATATCGGCTAGGAAAATATTTATGCAAAGAATAGTAACTTTAATTGGCTATGCATCTATCTCTATATTAATAAGTCTGTTATTTTATTACTATCCACAAATTGATATTTGGTTTTCTGGACTATTTTTTAAAAATAATCATTTTTTTCTTCGGCAAAATAATTTTCTTACTTATATACATCAATTTGTTCCTATTATTACAAAAACAATAATCTTATTATGCCTTGCCCTTTTAATCTTATATATTTTGCTTAAGAGAAGCATTCTTGATTTAACTCCGCTGAAGGTAGCCTATATCCTTCTTGCTCTTCTAATTGGCCCTGGATTAATTATAAACACTACTTTAAAAAACAACTGGGGAAGAGCAAGACCTTATACTATAGAAGAATTTGGCGGTGATAAAAAATTCTCTCCAGCATTTGTTATGACAAACCAGTGCAAAAAAAACTGTTCTTTCTCCTCAGGTGACCCATCTGTTGGCTTTGTGATGTTTACGTTAGTATTTTTGTATGGATCTAGATGGATGTGGCTTCCTCTCTCTTTAGGTGGAGTATTTGGTCTAACCAGAATAATGCAAGGCGCACATTTTCTTTCTGACGTAGTTATATCTGGTATAATAACTGTCTGGGTATGCTATTTGTTATATTTAGCCCTTATCGATAAGAAAAGCCATTAATGCTTAAACAGATAAATGTTAATTGGCTTAGTGCTATTATTCTCCTAGCAATAACATTATTTTATTTAATTCTGACATATTTCGATAAGTTATTACTACTTTACCACCACGATTATTCTCTTCAATGCTTATACCAAGACCTGTTTTCTTGATAAGAATATTTTCTAATTCAAGAATTTCTGCATTTTTTTCTTTTTTAGATATTTTATTCTTCTCTTTTTTTGAAACATATCCAGCCGCAAATTTCTCCGTTTCTCTAACACTTAAACCTTTATCGATTACTTCTTTTGCAATTTCAGAAGGAAACTTAGATGTCACTATAGCCCTAGCATGTCCCATACTTAAAGCACCACTATTGATATAGCTCTTTACATCTTCTGGCAACTCTAGTAACCGTAGCATATTAGCTATATGGCTACGACTTTTTCCTAATCCAGAAGCAAGTGTTTCTTGGGTATAGTTAAATTCGCTCTGCAATCTTCTATATCCATCAGCTTCTTCTATTGGTGTTAAATTCTGTCTTTGGATATTTTCTATTAAAGCAATTTCCATTGCTTCTTTATTACTAACTTCTCTAACTATTACAGGAATTTGTTCAATACCAACTAGCTTACAAGCACGCCATCTTCGCTCACCTGCAATAATCTGATAAATCCCTTCTCTTTCAGTTGATCTAACAATTATAGGCTGAATCATTCCATTTGCTTTAATAGAATCTGCAAGTTCATTTATTTTATCTTGATCAAATATTTCTCTAGGCTGATATGGACCTGGTCTTAGTTGGACTGGTGGAACCATCAATATTCTAGCATTAAGTTCTGCTCCATCTAGTTTAACTTCTGGAGCATCCTCTTCTAAAAGAGCTGAGAGCCCTTTTCCTAAAGCTTTTACTGCCATAACTTATCCCTCCATTTTTTCAGTTATTGGTTGCACTATATGTTCTCTTTCTAGAAGCTCTTTTGCCAAATGCATATAAGCTAAAGATCCTATACATTTATGGTCGTATATTATAGCAGGTTTGCCGTGTGAAGGTGCTTCGGAGATTTTTATATTTCTTGGAATAACAGTTTCAAAAACATCTCCACCAAAATATTGCCTTACATCTGCCTCAATCTGAGCAGTTAATTTGTTACGTTTGTCATACATGGTTAAAACAACACCATCTAACTTTAAATTAGGATTTAAACGCTTCTTTATTCTATTTATACTTTTTATAAGATGACTTAGACCTTCTAATGCATAAAACTCGCATTGTAACGGAATTATGACAGAATGAGACGCAACTAGCGCATTTATTGTTAATATTCCTAATGATGGAGGACAGTCTATAATTACATAATCAAAATCATTTTGAATATTACCAAGTTGCTTCTTAAGTATATATTCTCTTTCTTCTATATTGACTAACTCTATCTCTGCAGCGGCCAAATCTACGGTAGATGAAACTAATTTTAAATAAGGAACTTCTGTAGAGATTATAGCATCTCTTACATCAACCTGCCCCGTCATTACATCATATATATTTACCGTTCTTTTTTTGGCATCAATACCAAGACCAGTACTAGCATTTCCTTGAGGATCATAGTCTATCAATAAAACTTTTTTTTCAGTTGCAGCAAGTGCTGTAGCTAAATTAACCGAGGTTGTTGTTTTTCCTACTCCACCTTTTTGGTTTGCCATAGATATAATTTTACCACTAAAATTAATATCCTGAATCTTACCTAACTCACCCACAATTTTTCTCCAAATTACCTCATTATTTTTACAATAGTACCACCATTTGGAATATCTATTATAGTTATATTATAATTATCTTTGATTTCCTTTTTGGCCTCCTTAATTTCTTCTACACTATTTTTTCCCTTTTGATAAAGACATATTTTACTTTTATCTATGAATCTTTTTGTAAGAGGAATTAGTTTTACCATTGGAGCAACAGCTCTTGCTGTTAAAACATCACTTTCCCATGCATCAATAGATTCTATTCTTTGAGTATGTACATATACTTTATTTTTTGCAAACTTACTTGCCTCTTTTAAAAAAATACTTTTTCTTTCGTCACTCTCAATAAGATGTACTTCTATATCCATCATTATAGAAATAATAATTCCAGGAAATCCACCTCCAGAACCAAAATCTGTAAGAACTTTTGTATCCTTAGGTATAAAATGTGTTAAGTTAGCACAATCTAGAATATGTCGCTCCCACAACTCATCATGATTATTATATCTTATAAGATTAATTTTCTTATTCCACTTCTCTAGTAAGTCTACAAATAAGTTTATTTTTGCAATTGTTTCACGTGAAACAATTGCTTCAAAATGGCTTTTTGATGTAAAAAACATGGTAATAAACTGCTTATATTAATGGTGAATTTTGTAGCAAAAATTCACTATAAAAATTTAGCTCATTCTTGTCAAATTAGGTGAAATCTTATTAGCCAAATAATAGATTAGCGGCATTTTTGCAAGTTAACTAATTCTATGAAACAATTAAATCTTTGCCCTCTAGCAAATATCAGAAAAGTAATTATTATTATTTTATACTAATTAGCCTTTTTCTTTAGTGCTACCATAATTGCTGCAATTGCTGCTGGAGTAACTCCTGGAATTCTACTTGCTGAACCCAAATTAGATGGCTGTGCTTTTTTTAATTTCTCTCTAACTTCTTTTGATAAACTAATAACATTAGTATCGAAATCAAAATTCTTTGGAATTCTTATAGCTTCATCTTTACGAAATAAATTAATATCAAGATTTTGCTTATCTAAATGATTGGCGTAAAGCATTTCTATAATTAGTTGTTTTCTTGTTTCTTCAGAAACAACATTTAATTCTGGCCATATCGAGACTATCTTGTCATAGTCTATATTTTGATAACTAAGCAAATCTAGTGCCGTTCTTCTTATTCCATCTTGATTCAAGAATAATTCATATTTTTTGGCTTCACTTGGTGTAATACTATATTTACTTAAGAGCTCTTTCCCTTTTTCAAATGCATTTTGTTTTCTTAGAAATTCAATTTTACGTTCCTCACTAATAATATTTAGATCTATAGCCTTAGGAGTTAATCTTGTATCTGCATTATCTGCTCTTAAAGTTAATCTATACTCGGCTCTAGAGGTAAACATCCTATATGGTTCTGATGTTCCAAGAGTTGTTAAATCATCGATCATAACTCCTATATATGCATCAGCTCTATCTAATATAAATGGTTCTAAGATATTTTGTGCGGTTAGTCCTGCATTTATACCTGCAATTATTCCTTGTCCTGCCGCTTCTTCATATCCAGTAGTGCCATTAATTTGTCCTGCAAGATATAATCCTGATATTTTTTTTGTCTCTAATGTATGAGAAAGTTCTCTTGGATCAATAAAATCATATTCTATTGCATAGCCACATCTTAACATTTTTGCCTGCTCTAATCCAGGTATTGTCTTCAATATCTCAAGCTGAACTTCCTCTGGAAGAGACGTTGATATTCCATTTGGATAAACTGTATAATCATCTAATCCCTCTGGCTCTAAAAATATTTGATGATCTGGTCTATGTGCAAACCTTACTATTTTATCTTCTATAGAAGGACAATATCTAGGCCCTACGCTTTTTATTTGACCTGAATACATAGCTGAAAGATGGACATTATCTTCTATTATTTTTTTTGTTATAGCTGTCGTTCTTGTAATGTAGCATTTTATTTGCGGTACGGTTATAACATTATTTAGATATGAAAATGGGACTGGAGGGTTATCACCTTCCTGTGCAGTAGCTTTACTCCAGTCAATGGTTCTGCCATCTAGTCTTGGAGGCGTTCCTGTTTTTAGTCTTCCCATAGTTAAACCTATTCCATATAACGAATCAGAAAGTCCTATTGAAGGAGGCTCTCCAACACGTCCTGCTGGAGTAGTTTTTGTTCCTATATGTATTAGTCCCTTTAGGAAGGTTCCTGTTGTAAGTATTAGCTTTTTGCAGCTAATTTTCTCACCATTATTTAAAATTACAGCTTCTACTTTATCTTTATTGATTACTATATTCTCTACAGAAGAATATAATATGGAAAGATTTTGGTGATTATTTAACAAATCAAAAACTGCTTTCCTATATAATTTTCGATCTGCCTGCGCTCGTGGACCCCATACGGCAGGTCCTTTACTACTATTTAACATTTTATAATGAATCCCTGCTCTATCTATAGCAAGTCCCATTATACCACCCAATGCATCTACTTCTCTTACTAAAGTTCCCTTAGCAATTCCGCCTATGGCAGGATTACATGACATCTCGCCAAGATTATCCGGTCTTAGAGTTATCAACAGGGTTTTTGCTCCAGTTCTAGCTGCTCCAGAAGCAGCTTCTGCTCCAGCATGCCCCCCTCCTATGACTATAACATCATATTGATCTAACGGCTCATTTGTCATTGCAAATCCTACAAAAATAGAAATTGTTTCACGTGAAACAATTTTAAAAATATGAAATTTTATACCTAAAATTATATAATTAATATAATTGCAAATCTATTACTATAATTACACAAAATTAGCCAGATATTTTTAAGAACGATTAGATTATTTGCCTATGCAAAAATTGGCAAATAACCTATCTAGAACGTCTTCTACGCCAATTTTTCCTGTAATTTTTCCTAATGCAACTGAGGCTATTCTCAGATTTTCCGCACATATTTCTATAGGTTGGGCGAGATCAAAGCTATTTAAACTATTAAGAGCTTCTTGTAATAATAGCCTATATCTTGTTCTAGTAATAACTGGATCATTCCCTATATTTAATGATTCTTTAGCAAAATTAACAAGCTTTTGAAGCAATTCATCTACGCCATTTCCTGTTTTTGCAGAGATAATTATAGGGTTATATTTTTTAATATCTTCTAAACCTACGCTAGTTAAATCGCCTTTATTTACAATAATAATGGTTTTATTATTAATAAATGGCTCAATTTCGTGACTAATTATCAATTCTGTTGCATCTAAAACCAATAAAATAAGATCGGACTCCTTAGCACAAGCCAAAGCTTTATTGACTCCTTCTATTTCTATTTTATCTTCTGTTTCTCTAATTCCTGCTGTATCTGCAATAACAAATGGATATCCTAATATATTAAGGTTAATTTCAATTATATCTCTTGTTGTGCCAGGAATATCAGAAACTATTGCTGCATTACGCTTTGCTAAAAAATTTATAAGGGTTGATTTTCCAACATTTGGAGAGCCAATTATAGAAACTCTGATGCCTCTTTTTAAGATTTCACCTTTGTTATTGTCTTGCAAATGAGCACTTATCGTGTTTCTAAGTGCAAATATATTATTTTCTATCATTTCTACTATATTTTGAGGAATATCTTCATCTGGAAAGTCTACGTAAGCTTCGACTTGTGCCATTATTTCTATTAATTGGCTTCGCCAAGACTCGTATAGATTTTTTAATCCTCCCTGCATTTGTCTTAATGCTTGTTTTGCTTGCAACTCTGTTTCAGCATCTATTAAATCTGCCAAACCTTCGGCCTCAGTTAGATCCATTTTTCCATTTAAGAAAGCAAGCTTTGAGAATTCTCCTGGCTGGGCAAATCTTAATCCCTCAATATCCGATAAAATATTTAGCATTGTGTATACTACAGCAGGACTTCCATGAAGATGAAATTCTATAACATCTTCTCCTGTAAAGCTATGAGGAGCTGGAAACCATAAAACCAAACCTCGGTCTATTATCTCATTTGTTTTTGGATCAAAGAAATCTGTTAGTATCGCTTTTCTTGCTAATATATTGTTTTTTCTTGTAATAAGTTTTAAAACTTTCAATGATTCGTCCCCTGAGACTCTAATTGCAGAGATAGCAGATTTTGCCGTAGGAACAAGTTGTGCAAAAATTGTTGACATTTTATTAGCTTTTTTAGAATTTTTTAATACACATATAGTAAATTAGCTGCTATATCCATAGCAAACTGTAATAAGCCTAATAATATTTAGTTATGACTATATTTAAATCTTAACTATTATTGCAAGCCTAAAGAGGAATAATATGCCTACCCTTTATCTAAAAGCAAATAGCCAAATTGTTGAAAATGCTGTTAATTACGTAACAAAACAATTCTCCGCAAAAGAGCGCAAAAACGTAGAAACTTTCATTCGCTGCTTTTTTGAATTTAATCCTGCAAGTTTTCTGCAAACATTTTCTACGGAAGAACTTGGAGCTTTTGTTAAAGAATCATATTTATTCTTAAAAAAAAGGAAGCGTGGCTCTCAACAAGTTCGCATATATAATCCTTCCTTAGAAAAAAATGGTTTTGCTAAAGAATACACCGTTATCGAAATGATCAACGATGATATGCCCTTTTTGGTTGATTCTATTAGTGAAGAATTAAATCGTCATGGCTTGGCAATTCATTATTTAACCCACCCTGTAATAGACGTTACTCGAGATAAATCTGGAGAAATTATATCCCTTGATAGGGCTTCTCGTGATGAGAAAAGCAAGAACGCAGAGTCGTTGATACATTTTCAGATTAGTTATATTGCCGAAGAAAAACAACGCATTTCATTAAAAGATGATCTTTTGCATATCTTAAAATGTGTAAAATGTATTGTTGATGATTGGCAAAAAATGTTATCTCATATCACGCCTCTTCAAGATTACTTAACTAATGTTCAAGATTTTAATCCTAAAAAGAATAAATCTTTTGACGATGATGTCGCCGAGGTTCAGCAATTTGTGAGTTGGTTAACTAACGGAAATTTTATTTTTCTTGGTACTGCAAAAGAAACGCTTAAAGGCTCTAAGTTTTCTATCGATAAAGATGCAAAGTTTGGACTATTTGCAACGCAGGAGATATGGATTCCTAACTTAAGTAAGTCGAATGGCACTATAGATTCAATTTTAGATACAGTGCATATAACAAAATCTAGTGAGAAATCTCCTGTACACCGCTCCGCGCATATGGATCTTATTAGTATCCAAATTGTTGATAAAAAAGGCAAGCCAGTTGAAATATTACATATTCTTGGTTTATTTACTTCTATAGTTTACTACCAAAGTGCTCAAAGGATTCCTTTGCTTCGTCATAAAATAAATCTGATTCGTAAAAAATCTGGTTTTCCTGCGTCAGGTCATAGTGGTAAGGCTCTTATCGCAATTTTAGAAGATTTTCCGCGTGATGAATTATTTCAATCTCCTATTGATGAAATATTTGAAACTGCACTTGGTATAGTCACTTTAACTACTACACCAAAAGTAAAATTATTCGTTCGTAGAGATGAATCTGAACGTTTTATAAGTTGTTTAGTCTTTATTCCTCGCGACCGCATGAGTACGGCTCTTCGTAAAAAAATAGAAAATATACTTGCTACCGAATTGAATGGAACTATTTCAAATCATTATACCCAAATAAGCGATTCTAACTTAGCAAGATTGCAAATTATAGTAAAAACCGTACCTGGCAAAATAGCTAATTACGATCTTCAATCTATAGAAAAAAGAATAGAATCCGTATCTAAAATATGGAATGATGACTTATTCAACTTCCTTGTAAAAAAACTCGGTGAAAAAGATGGTATTTCTGTTTACGGTCGCTATAAAGACTCCTTCTCATTGAGTTATACTAACCGCTTCTCTTCACAAGATGCCTACTATGATATTTTAAAGATTGATGAGATTTTACAGAGCGGTAAAATAGCCTTTGATCTATATGAAGCTACTCAAGAAACTGACAAAAATGCTTTTCATCTAAAGATCTATAATCCTAAGGTTCAAATATCCTTGTCTAAAATAATGCCTATTCTTGATAATTTAGGAGCTACAGTTATTGACGAACATACTTATCAGGTTTCTCCAAAAGGAGAAAAAGATAGTATATGGATTCATAGATTTAGATTTGTAATTGCCTCTAGTCGTCCTAATTTAAAAGATATAAAAGACAATTTTGAGCAAGCTTTATCGCAAATATGGTCAGAAAAAGTTCAAAATGACAAGATAAATGAATTAATTATTTTAGCCAATATTAATTGTCGTCAAGCAGTATTGTTAAGAACCTATATAAAATATCTACAACAAATAAGGTTCTCGTATAGTCAAATTTATGTACAAGAGGCTTTAGCGTGTCACCCTCGCACTGTAAAACTATTAGTCCAATTATTTTATACTAAATTTGATCCTGAATTTAAAGGAAATCGACAAAATGAAGTAAAGAAGATTTCTGGCGAAATAGAAAAAATTCTAGGAACTGTTTCAAATTTAGCTGAAGATCGAGTAATAAGAGCATTGCTTGAGGTAATTAATGCTACATGGCGAACAAATTTCTTCCAAAAAACTCTAGATAATGATTTTAAAGAATATATTTCTATAAAAATAAATTCTGCCTCAATTTCATTTATGCCTAAACCTAAGCCTTATACAGAAATCTACGTATATTCCCCTAGAGTTTCAGGTATCCATTTGCGTGGAGGAAAAGTTGCTCGCGGAGGATTACGCTGGTCAGACCGTCGTGAAGATTTTAGAACCGAGGTTCTAGGATTAATGAAAGCACAAATGACTAAAAATGCTGTAATAATTCCTGTTGGCTCTAAAGGAGGGTTTGTTGTAAAGAAAGTACCGTCGGATGCTGGACGTGATGCCCTTTTAAAAGAAGGCATAGAGTGCTATAAAATCTTCTTACGTGGATTACTTGATATAACTGATAATCTGGTGGGTGGAAAAATAAAACCTCCTGTAGATGTTGTCCGCTATGATTTAGATGACCCATATTTAGTTGTTGCTGCGGATAAAGGAACTGCCACTTTTTCTGACATAGCAAATTCTGTTGCCGCTGAATATAACTTCTGGTTAGGAGATGCTTTTGCTTCTGGTGGTTCTGTCGGTTACGACCATAAGAAAATGGGGATAACTGCTCGTGGAGCTTGGATATCAGTAGAACGTCATTTTAAAGATATCGGCATAGATACTTCTAAAGATAATTTTACTGCTGTTGGGATTGGAGATATGTCTGGTGACGTATTTGGTAATGGATTGCTTCGTTCAGAACATACTAAATTAGTTGCGGCATTTAACCATATGCATATTTTTATTGATCCAAATCCAGATGCTAAAAAAAGCTTTGCTGAAAGACTTCGCTTATTTAACTTACCTCGTTCTACTTGGAATGATTATGACAAAAAACTAATTTCCAAAGGCGGAGGCGTTTTTGAAAGAAATGCTAAAAGCATTTCTATTTCAAAAGAGGCTCAAAAATTACTTGATGTGTCTAAACCTATATTTACACCAGATGAACTAATTCAAGCAATATTAAAAGCTCCTATTGATTTATTATGGAATGGGGGTATTGGAACTTATGTTAAGGCAAAAACTGAATCTAACGAGTCTGTTGGAGATAAGACTAATGACGCTTTACGAGTTAATGGTGAAGAATTACGCTTCAAAGTTGTAGGCGAAGGAGGAAATTTAGGTTTTACCCAATTAGGTCGAATTGAATATGCAGAAAAAGGTGGAAGATTAAACACTGATGCTGTTGATAATTCAGCTGGGGTTGACTGCTCAGATCACGAAGTAAATATAAAGATTGCTTTAAATAGTGCTGTTTCTGCTAAAAAATTTAGCTTGGCAGAACGCAATACTTTGTTAGAGCAAATGACCGATGAAGTGGCAGAATTGGTTTTATCTGATAATAAATTACAAACCCAATTTATTTCTATAGCCCGTCATCAAGCCAACGACATAATTGAAGGACATGCTCGCGCAATAGACTCTTTAGAAGAAGAAGGCTTGTTAGATAGAAAAATTGAATTCCTTCCTAGTAAAGAGGAAATATTACGTCGTCACGCACAAGGAAAAGGACTTACTCGTCCTGAAATTAGCGTACTTATGGCTTATAGCAAAATATCCTTATTTGACGCTCTGCTAAAAAGTAAATTGCCTGATGATTCTCACTATCTACAAGATCTTGAAAGTTATTTTCCTAAAAAAATGCGTATAAAATTTGCCAAAGAGATCCACAACCATCCTCTTCGCCGTGAAATAATAGCTACTTCTATTGCCAATAGTGTAATAAATAGAATTGGTATAAAAATGTACTTCCTATTAAAAGAAAGTACAGGTATGGAGGCATGTGATATAGCTAGAGCCTATACAGCAGTTCGCGATTGCTATAATCTAAAAGAGATTTGGGATAATATAGAATCTTTAAATAATGAAGTTCCATCAAAAGTACAAATTGACTTATTCTTAGCAGTTAGAGATTTAATAGAAGTTGCTATATTTTGGCTCTTAAATCACTTTAAGAATTTGGGAACATTGAGTGATTTAGTTGGAGAGTTACGTAGTGATTTACAAAAATTAACTACCCTACTCCCTAGTGTATTATCTCCAGTTAATAAGAAAGCTTATGAAGCAACTCTTCAATATTATAAAGCAAATAAAGTACCAGATTCTCTGGCTAAATCTGTGTCTTCTTTGCAATTTATGGTTTCTGGTTTAAATATTGTACAAGAGGCTAAAAAGAATAAATTAGATATTGAAACTGTAGCGAAAATTTATTTCCAAGTTAGTGATGAATTACAACTTCATTGGCTAAATGAACAATTAAATAATTCTACTACTTCTTCTTATTGGCAACAAACTTCTATAAAGACTTTGATTGACGATATATTTACTCAACAAAAACGAATAACTTCTAGCATATTAAAAGCTAGTAAGTCTAAAAAAGGTAAAGCTGACTTAAAATTATGGTTGCAAGATAATCATAAGCAAGTTGGTCGCTATTTAAAATTTATTAGTGATCTAAAAGCCAGTGACCAATTAGACTTTGCTATGATACTGGTTGCCGTTGGAAAGCTAAAAGAAATAGCAGATTAGTTAGACAAAATCTAACTAATCCCATTAACAATTAAGGATTAATCCTAATCATCTACAACCCATTAGGCGGAAATAAATAATTTAGGCTTATATTAGCCGCCTTTTGCGTGGAGAGGTGTAACCTTTAAATACCTACAAATATACTCGCTGCTAGGTAAGGCGTGAACAGTTACCCTTATATCAAGTCGCTTGTGAAAAAGTCTCTTTTTGTTATCCATGAAAGAAAATCATGACTTCCGTTCCTCATTTACGATCAAGTAAACTGCGGTACGGCTTCATAATTTTCTTTCATGTATATTCAAAAATAGCCATTTTAACAAGCATTCACCACAAAATCTTTTGCAAGCTTTTGTAGTTTAGTCTGCTGATTTCTGATAATTTATTTCCCATGAAAATATTATATAGCCTAATCTAAGAGTGGCTCGTAGCCTTTTTCACGGCAGACTATCAAGACCAAGCTGAGAACTAAGGTTATTTCCGAGATAGTAAATCAACTAATGCTTAAAATGCCTAACCGAAGTGTGTACTATTGCTATTCCAAGGTCATTTGCAGCATCAATAACTTCCTGATCTCTAATTGATCCGCTCGGCTGAATAATAGCTTTTATTCCAGACTTAGCTGCTATTTTTATTGAATCTGCAAATGGAAAGAAAGCGTCCGAAGCCAATACAGATCCATTTGCCTTATTTTCTGAGTCAATTATTGATTTTTCAAGTGCAATTTTTACTGAATCAACTCTGCTCATTTGCCCTGCCCCAATCCCAACTGTAGTACCATTTTTTGCTACAACTATTGCATTTGATTTTACATGCTTACAGATTTTGAAAGCAAATAATAGATCTGCCATTTGCTCCTCGCTTGGAGAAATTTTTGTTACTACCTTAAGATCTTCTGGCTTTATTACTACTGTATCAATTTCTTGTATTAGCAAGCCACCTAAAACAGATTTTACGGATAATGGATTATTTGATGGATATGTAGTATTCGTAATTAAGATTCTTAGATTCTTTTTTTTCGCTAATATTTGCTTTGCCTGCTCACAAATAGATGGAGCTATAATTGCTTCAACAAAAAGCGGGCTAATTTTTTCTGCTAGATCTTTAGTTATTTCTCTATTAAAGGCTAAAATACCTCCAAATGCACTAACTGGATCCGCCGCCAAAGCTTTGTCATAAGCTTGCTCTATAGTTTCTGCCATTGCCGCTCCACATGGATTAGCATGCTTAACTATAATTGCAGCAGGAACATTAAACTCCATAACCATCTGCAATGCACTATCTGCATCATTTATATTATTATAACTTAATTCTTTTCCCTGCAATTGTTGTGCGGCGGCAATTCCATATCTGGAGTCGGTAATATAAAAAGCTCCACGTTGATGAGGATTTTCTCCATATCTTAAAGTTTCTTTTAGCTGAGCTGTTAAATTAAATGTTCCTAAAAACGCATTAGGCGTTGTTTGGGAGTTAAACCAGTTGCTTATATAGGCATCATAGCTAGCTGTAAGAGAAAATGCTTTAGCAGCCATTCTAAACCTAAATTCTAAAGAGGTAGCCCCATTATGTTTCTTCATTTCTTCCATTAAATCCTGATAGTCCTCAGGATCACATATAACTGTTGTATATTCATAATTTTTAGCACTAGAGCGCAACATTGATGGTCCGCCAATGTCTATATTTTCAATAATATCTTCCTTTTTAGCCCCAGATTGTAATGTTTTTAAAAAAGGATAAAGATTAACTATTACCAAATCGATCGATTCTATATCGTTTTCTTTCATTTGTTTTAAGTGTTCTTGATCATCTAGTCTTGCTAATAGACCGCCATGAACTTTAGGATTAAGAGTCTTCACCCGACCAGACAAGATTTCTGGGAAGCCAGTGTATTTAGATATTTCTATAACATTTGCTCCTTGTTCAATCAATTTCTGAGCGGTACCACCTGTTGAAATTATTTCAACATTATAGCTCTTTAGAAAGCTGGCTAAAATATCCAAATTTTGCTTATCCGACAAAGAAATTAAAGCACGTTTTATTGCAATATTCATAGCTCTTCCTATTTTTTATTATTACGCAAGAGCCGTCTACATACAGGGATTTATAAGATTTTTCCAGTTTTGTTTTGTAATTTTTAATAAACAATAGCTATCTTCTGCCAAATAGCTTCTCTACATCTATTAGTTTTAATTCAACATAGGTTGGTCGACCATGGTTACATTGACCAGAATATGGAGTATTCTCCATCTCTCTTAGCAAAGTATTCATTTCTGATAAATTAAGTCTGCGCCCTGCTCTAACCGAGCCATGACATGCTATTGTTTCTAAAACATGCTCAAATTCTACTTCCAATGATAACGTTTGATCGTACTCTTTGCTCTCATAGGCCAAGTCTTTAATCAATTTATTTATATCAATTTTGCTCAATATAGCTGGAACTTGTCTAACTATAATTGAATTCTCCTCCAATTTATCTATAACTAACCCTAATTTGGCAAATAATTCTTTTTGTCCTGTTAACAACTCGACTTCCATTTCGGTTAATTCTATTATTTCTGGAATTAACAAAATTTGTGATTCTGGTTTATTTCTGGAAATTGCTTGCTTCATTTTCTCATAAACTAATCTTTCGTGAGCAGCATGTTGATCAACGATAATAATGCTGTCTTGTGTTTGCGATATTATGTAAGTATCATGAAGTTGGGCGCAAGCTATTCCAAGCTTATTGTCATTATTAATTTCTATTTGCGCTTGCATTTTTGTATTTTGTCTAAAATACTCTTTTTCTTCTTCTAGATATATGTTTTGATTTTGTTGCACTTGAGAGTAAGCCAGAAAAGGGTGGGGCGTATTAACTTGATTTTCCTTTATTTCATTTTCATATATCTTTAAAGGGGGAAGACTTAATTGCGTAATTGAGTCAATAATTCTTGATTTCTGATTGTTTTTTTCTGGAATAAAATACTCTAGAGCCTTCTCCGAAACTGTTGTAGATGCTCTATAATTTCCTTGGAGAAGGGCGTTCTTTAATGCACTAACAATAACACTTCTGACTATTTCGCTTTTTCTAAATCTAACTTCTGCCTTGGTGGGGTGGACATTAACATCAACTTCTTCCGCTGGAAGATCTATAAATAATGCTAAAACAGGATAACGATTACTTGCCATATAATCATGATAGGCAGCCTTTACAGCACCTATAATTAATTTGTCTTTCACTGGTCTTTTATTAATAAATAAGAACAAAGAATTTGAGGCAGATTTGTTATAGGTTGGCAGACTAGCATAACCATATACATGTATTTGATCTCTTTTATATTCAACCTCTACAGAATTATCGGTAAATTCTAAGCCAAGAATTTGTTTTAATCTTTGCTTATACGCAACCATAAACTCATCATTACTTGAAAATGTTTCTATAATCTTACGTTTCTCATTACTCAAAGAAAAAGCAATATGTGGATTTGCCATTGCAAGCTTCGCAATGATTTCATGGCTATATTGTATTTCAGATTTTTCACTCTTAAGAAATTTTAAGCGGGCAGGGGTGGCAAAAAATAAATCTCTTACTTCTATCCTTGTCCCTTTATTAATATTTGAAGGAAAAATTTCTGATTTATCTCCACCTTCAATTTTTATAGCCCACGCTTGATCATTATCTTGGTATCTTGTTGAAATTAACATTCTACTAACAGAACCAATTGAGGGAAGGGCTTCTCCTCTAAAACCAAGAAAATTTATATTAAAAATATCTTCCTCTTTTAGCTTGGAAGTTGCATGTCGCTCTACACATAAACTTAGATCGCTTGCAATCATTCCCTTTCCATCATCTGTAACACTAATAAGATTGCGTCCTCCATTATGCATCACAACCTTAATATTTTTTGCTCCTGCATCAATAGCATTCTCAACTAATTCTTTTATCACCGAAGCAGGACGTTCTATTACCTCTCCAGCAGCAATTCTACTTACCGTAGTTGATGATAGTAAATTTATAATTCCAGACATTAACCTTATTCTCTCTAAATATAAGCTTAAAGGTTAAGACATAGTAGATTTACTTTTGCTTTACAAGCAATTCAATGGTCTTAATTTTTCCAGCCTCTACAGCTGGTTGATCAAAAGGATTTACTCCTATCATCTGTGCAATAATCACAGTTTCAATCATTAAATGTGTTACTAAAGCAGATAAAGACCTTATTCCTAATTCTTCTAAATGAATAGCTCTTACTGGCAACTGATTGGCAGCTAAGGTTTGTAATGTAGCTAACTGTGAAGCGTTTTGAACGTCTCCAAGAGCATGTTCGTTAAGATGTCGACAAGCATTATGAGAAAGGATTCTTCCGCCTTGGCCACTAGTATCAAAAGTTACCAAGGTAAACCATTTATCTTTCTTTCCATCTAGATATAGTTGCAACTGACTATGCTGGTCTATCGTTCCAAGAGCTGTAATTGGAGTAATTCCACCTCCATTCTTGCCTAAGCTTTCTGCATATAGTTGTCTAAACAAGACATTCAATGGTATAAGTTTTCTAACATATGGCATAAAGACTGCATTACTTAATCCATGTTCTAACATGGTTACAGCTAATGCCGCTCCTTGAGCTGGTATAGACAAATTATTTGTGACGCTCTTTATCCCTTGATAGATTTGCTCATAATCAGCTCCCATAATTAGAGCAGGAAGCAAGCCAACATTAGTAAATATCGAATATCTACCTCCAACATCTTTTTCATGATCTATAACTACAGATCCTATATCTTGTGCGATTTTTCTTAATGGAGAATCTACAGGGTCACTTATCATTATGAAGTGTTGACCTATATTATTTAAACCAGCTTCCTTTAAATAATTAATAGCCCATAATAGTTGTGCTAAGGTCTCAAGAGTTCTACCAGATTTACTAATTACTAAAAAACATGTATCTTTTGGTTTTATAGATTCTATTAATTCAATACTGTCTGCTGGATCTGTATAATCCGCATAATGAATCTTTATAGACGTATTTTTTTGCAATGAGGTAAGTGTCTGTGGACAAATTGTTGATGCGCCAGTACCAAAAACTACTAGGTGATTAAAGTTTCTAACAACTCTATCTGCTATTGGAATAAGCTCGTCTATTTTGCTTTTTTTTTCAATATTATTAAATGGAGGGCTAGTTAGTATAATTTTTGCTAATTTATCAGCTCTAGAAAATAACTGCTCAAAAACATTTTTGTCTATACCTCTAGGAAAACACATTGATATATCTTGCTTGTAAAACATTATAAATCCTGCCCAACTAAAACCATAACTTTTTTCTTATTCAATAACCTTATTACTGAATCATTTATCTGATCTAAGGTAACTTGTCTTATATAATCGTTCCTTTTTTGTAAAAAATCAATTCCCAAGTCTTCTAATTGCATCACCAACAAATAATCTGTAAAATTTGAATTGGTTATTAGCTTAAGTGCAAAAGAATCTATTAGATATTGTTTGGCATCCTCTAATTCTTGCTTTGTAATATTTCCCCTTGCAAGATCTTGTATAGTATTTTCTATAATCTTTACGCTATTTTTTGTTTCTTCAGAACGTGTTGAGGCAAAAGAAATTAAGAGTCCAGCTTTATTGAATAAATCTAGAGCACTATTTGTACTGTAAACCAAACCTCTTTTTTCTCGTAATTCTTTCATCAATCTTGATTGAAACTCTCCACCACCTAAAATATAATTAGCGACATAATTAGGATAAAAATCCTTTGATTTTCTTAATACTCCCTCTGAGGCTACAACTATTAATGTTTGTTGATTTGGATAATTTATCTTAATTTGCCTATCACTATCTATATATTTTACCTCTCCAATCGTTTTTTGTCCGCTCTGTTTATCTTGAATATTTCCTAAATATTTCTCCAATTTTTGTGAAAGTATTTGAGAACTAATATCTCCAGATACCGCTATAACCATATTATTCTTGGCAAAATTGTTTTTAGTAAATAAAACCAAATCTTGCTTGTTAATAGAATTTATACTTTTTATATTGCCAGTAATCGGGTTAGCATACGGATGATTCTCAAAAATGGTTTTATATACGTTATGCATCGCTATATATTGAGGATCTTTGTTTTGTTTTATTATTAAAGCTTTAGTTTGATTTTTTATTCTTTCAATTGCCTTTTCTTCAAAATTTGCTTCGGTAAGACTTAAATTTAACAACTCTAGTGCTTTATCTAAATTCTTTGTCAGAGTCTTAATATTAACATATAGATAATCTTGATCTGTAGAAAATTCTAGATTTATAGCAAGATTTTCTAATATTTCGTTATATTGTATATCTGATAAATTACCCGCTCCCTCTTTTAATAAAGAGCTTACTAAAAAGCTTAGTCCATTTTTATCTTTAGGATCATATGCAGATCCAGAGTTCTTAAAGGCAATTTTTATAGAAATTATTGGCAAGAAATGGTCTTCATTTAATAGTGCTCTAATACCAGAAGTAGTTGTGACTGGAGCGATATTTATCTCAGATGCTTTAGCACTTAAATTTAAAATTATAACACATAAAAAGATAACTATTCTTAACATATAATTTTCTCATTGCTTAAAGGACGGTTAGTACTGCTTGTCCAAATATCCTGTAACTGAGTTGTTAATATTAAATATTTCTTGCGCAACTTGTTTAATGTCTTCTCTGCTAACCGCATTAATATTTTCTTGCCAATTCTCAATATAACTAAGATCTAACCCTGTAGCTAAGGCGGTTCCATATATAAAAGCCATGGTTTTTAGATTCTCACGACCATATATATTGCTTGCTATAAGATTGTTTTTTATTCTTTGTAAATTGCTTTCTGAAACAAGACTATCCTTCATTTGCTTTAGTTGATAATCTATAGCTTTTTCTAATGATTCTAACTTTACTCCCTCTGCGCTGGTAGCTGCAATAGCAAACATTCCTCTATCTATACTTGTCATGTCATATTCACTAGTTGTTTCGATAGCAAGTTTTTGATTCCTTACTAGGGACAAGTAAAGCGAGCTATTATTCCCCTCGCCTAGTAGGGCAGAAAGTATTAAGGCTGCAAAAGCTTTTTTCTTATCTGAGGAAGCATTAAATGGCATGAGGTAGTATCTATATATCTGGCTTCTTGCAACTCTTTTATCATCTAATTTTATATATACTGGGGCTATATGAATAGGCTCTTGTGGGCGTTCTCTAACCACATTCTTTCCTGCAGAAATACCCGCATAATATTTTTCTATCAGAGGCCTTATTTCTTTTTTTGTAATATCACCTGAAATTATTATCATGGCATTGTTTGGCTTATAATAACTATCGTACCAATCTTTTACATCTTTAATATCTAATTTTGCCATTTCGTGATGCCAGCCTATTAATGGTCTTCCATAAGGATGATTTTGATATAATGCCGCTCTCATTTGCTCATCAAGTTGTGCCGCTGGATCATCTTCTATTCTCATTCTTCGTTCTTCTATAATAACTTCTCTTTCCTTGATTAACTCTTCTTCGTCTAATAAAAGATTTTGCATTCTATCTGCTTCAAGCTTTATTGCTAATTCTAACTTTGTCTTAGAAATATTTTCATAATATGCAGTATAATCAAAACTGGTAAAAGCATTATTTTCAGCTCCTTGCTTTGAAATTAATTTAGAAAACATACCTTTGGGAATATTTTTTGTTCCTTTAAACATCATATGCTCTAGAAAGTGAGCTATTCCTGTTTTGCCATTTTTTTCATCTGCCGCACCAACCTTGTACCAAACTGTATAAGAAACAGCAGGAACCTTTTTATTAGGAATAACTATAACTTTAAGTCCATTTGCGAGAGAAAATTGATCTATACTTTCTGCTAAACAAAAAGATGGTATTAGTACGAATATAAAGAAAATTAATAGTTTTCTTATATTAATAAGAAGCATATTTGTTATTTTCCAATTAAAGGATTTAATAATCCACCACCATTTGTTTTTTTAAGAACTTTAGCATCTTTACCTGTAACAGTTTGTCCAGCTGCTTGGGTAGTTTCTATTCGTTGTTTTTCTTGAATAGCATTAATTACTTCATTTGAATCATCTTTACTTGGATTTATCCAATCAAATAACCTTCCAAACCAAGTTTTTTTCTTTTCTTTTCTATTTTGTTCTTGATACTCATTATCTATTTCTGTCGTTATATTACTATTAATGGCATCTGCATTAGCTTTTTTTAAAAAAGATTTTTCTCCATTACTTGCTTTTATTTCTTTTTCTTTATTTGCAGAAAATATTGCTTTTTTGGCTTGACTACTTGCATTAAAACTTTGTAATGGTTTTGCTCCATCAACTGGAGGACGCAAAGAAAAATCTGGCGGCACTGTAAGAGGAGGGGCAGATATAACTTTGAATGCATCTGGGCTTTGATTATTTATACCGATAGAGTGCCTTACATTGCCATTACAAGAAGCATTCGTTATTAAGGATATACCTAACAATACTAAAACGCTATTTCTACCTTTATTTAGCTTCATTATTATCCCCTCTCTTATGGAAAAAAATTTGCTCTATGCAAATTAATGCTGTTCCTACAAATACAGCAGAATCTGCTATGTTAAAAGCTGGCCAGTGATAGTTATTAATATGAAAATCCAAGAAATCGGCAACTGCGCCATATCTTACTCGGTCGACGATGTTACCAATTGCTCCGCCAATAATCAAGCTTAATGCAACAGATAAATATCTGTCATTTGATTTTATTAGCCATATTAACAGGGCAACAGTTACTGTTACGGCAACTAATGCAAGTATCCACCGACCATATTCTAGGTCATTTAACATGCCAAAACTAATACCATAATTATAAACTGTTACTAGATTAAAGAAACTAGTTATTTCTTTGGCATGAAAAGGAAATTGGGTTAGGTAAGAAAATACCTCCCGCTTACTATATTGATCAAGCAATACAACAATGGTAACTATTATAAAGCTTATAACAAAATTCATTTTTGACTCTTAATCTTAGGCTAATTTTTATTAAGTTAATTTAGATTATATTTTAGTATTATTGGCTAGTAAATATTATTAACATTAATACTACTTGCTCTCTCTATATCTAGAGTAATTTGCTTAATTAAGTCATCTATACTTGCAAATTTCATTTCTTCTCTAATAAAATCTATTAAGTAAATTTCTACTTCTTTATCATATATATTCTGAGAAAAATTTAATAGATGTACTTCTATAGTAATTTTATTGTTATTATTACATTCTATGGTTGGTTTACAACCAATATTTGCAACTCCCTTAATAAATGTTCCATCTAATTCACATTCAACTATATAAACTCCTAATTTAGGTATTATGAAATGATCTGGAAAACTTAAGTTTATGGTAGGAAAGCCTATTTTTGTACCAAGTTTATTACCATGCTCTACCTTTGATTTGATAGAAAATCTTCTTCCTAAAAGAAGATTAGCCTCCTTTATATTACCAGACTTTATACAAGATCTTATTGTGGTTGAGGAATAAACTATATCGCTATATATATCTTTTTGTGCATCAATTTCTAAAACTTTAAAGTTATTGTCTTTTGCTAAAGACTTTAATAATTTAACGTTTCCTGAGCGTTTATAGCCAAATATAAAATTATATCCCACCACTATATGTTTAGCAGAAAGACTTTTACATAAAATTTCTTTTATAAATTCTTCTCCAGATATTTTTAAGAAATTTTGATCAAATTTTAGATTAAAAACAAAATCAATGTTCATTTTTTGCAATAAAGAAATTTTTTGCTCTTCTGTCGTTATAAGAAAATTATTCTTCTCAACAGATAAAACAGTTCTTGGATGTGGAGAAAAAGTCATAACAGCAGAAGGAAGTTGCATTTCTTTTGCTATTTCCTTTGCTTTTAAAATAAGAGTTTTATGTCCTTTATGTAAACCATCAAAATTGCCCAAGGCAATCACTGAATTTCTAGCATATTCAGGACATAATTTATAATCATTTATTATTTGCATCTTCTGAAGATCTTAATCTTAAATATACTAATATTGGTGTTCCAACATAAATAGATGAATATGTTCCAACTATCGTACCAAAAAGAGCTGCAAGGCTAAAACTTAGGGTTACTTTTCCTCCAAGAAAAACTAAAGCCACAAGAGCCAATATTACAGATAGAGAAACCATTATAGTTCGTGAAAGTGTTTTATTAAGACTATTGTTAATAAGTTGATCTAGGGGCATTTTTTTATATTTTCTTATATCATCTCTAATTCTATCAAATATAACCACAGAATCATTTATAGAATAGCCAACTACTGTTAATATTGCTGCTATTGAAGATAGATTAAAATCTAATCTGGTGATACTATAAAAAGCCAATGTTAGCACAGCATCGTGAATAAGGGCAAGTATCCCGCCTAAACCATAATACCATTCAAATCTAAACCAAATATAAGCCATCATTGCTCCTAGGGCAATTATAAGAGACCAGATACCTGCTTTTATAAGTTCTGAACCAACCTTTGGACCAACATAGTCTATTTTTCTATATTCTATTTCGTTATTATACTTATCTTTCAGGATTGTTTTTATTCTTTCAATCAGCTTAGCTTGATCATTGGTTTGATGGCTTTTTTCACCTATTCTTATCATTATGTTGTTAGTGTTGCCCAAATTTTGTAGAGAAACATCACCAACTTCTGCTTTTGAAAATACTTCTCTAAGTTCGCCTAAATCAGGTGTTTTTGAGAATTTTGCTTCTATCAATATTCCGCCCGTAAAATCTATCCCAAGATTAAAGCCTCTAACGGCACATACGGTTATAGATGCAATCATAAGAAATATTGATAAACTAAACGCAATCCAGCGTTTACCCATAAAATCAATATTTGTATCATGAGGAATAATAGATATAGGCATAAATAAAATCTTTTTATTCTTGGATATTTCATTAAGATGCTCTCCTTCTATCACAAAGGATATGGGGCTGCAATGCCTTTAATACCTTGAAACAAAAATAAAATTTGTCAGACTTAGCTAATTAGGATAAATCTATAGTCTTGATTTATGGTTATTTACAAAATTTGTAATTAGCCTTACATAGCAAAGTTAGGTCATGTATGTCTTTATTAAAATCCGCTGCGGTTGTAGGAATTTTTACCACTATATCTAGAATATTTGGTTATATAAGGGATATGTTCTTGGCATCTTTCCTAGGGGCAACCCCATTGGCGGATAGCTTCTTTGTTGCTTGGCGGTTTCCTAATTTTTTTAGACAATTATCCGCAGAAGGTGCTTTAAATAATGCTTTTGTTCCGCTTTTTTCTGGTAAATTAGTTGCCTCGTCTAAAGAAGAGGCTCTTAAATTTGCTTCCGATGTTTATAGTTGGTTATTTTTTATTCTATCTATTTTTACTATCTTAATAGTAATTTTTATGCCGCAAATTATGCCTTTACTTGCCTATGGCTTTGCTAAGGATAGCGAGCAGATGAAAACTGCTATTTTATTGGGAAGGATTATGTTTCCATACTTAATTCTTATTTCCATGGTAACTTTACTTGGTGGCGTATTGCAAAGCATAGGTAAGTTTGCTATCTCATCTCTTGTTCCAATAGTTCTAAATGTTTTAATGATACTTTCCTTATTATTACCAACAACTCCAGCATATGCACTATCTTATGGTGTTGTTTTTTCTGGAATTATTCAATTATATATTATGATATACGCCTTAA
Organism: uncultured Rickettsiales bacterium; assembly: GCA_964616845.1. Taxonomy (GTDB): domain Bacteria; phylum Pseudomonadota; class Alphaproteobacteria; order Rickettsiales; family UBA6187; genus CAYZBM01. Next base: position 38,389 of record CAZTUN010000002.1, read on the forward strand.
AAAAGGCTGGGATAAAAGTTAGTCTATCGAGACCAAAAAAGAGTCTAGATTTAAAAATTCTTTTTTCAAGAATGATTCCAGGAATTATTGGGGGTTGTGTTCAGCAAATTGACAGTTGGATTAACACTATAATCGCAACAACCATTTCTGGAGCAGTATCTTATCTTTATTATTCTGATAGAATAGTTCAGTTTCCTTTAGCTCTAACTGGAACCGCACTAGGAATGGCTCTACTGCCAACCATGTCTAAATTTATAAAAGCTCAACAACATAAAGAAGCGTTAGACATACAAAATAGAGCTTTAGAAGCGGCGATATTTTTTACTCTTCCAGCGTCTATTGGATTATTTATGCTGGCTCATAACTTTGTCTCAATAATGTTTGAGCACGGAGCTTTCACTTCTCAAGATTCTTTAGCAACAGCAAGAGCTTTGCAAGTATCGGCTCTTGGTTTGCCAGCTTTTGTTATGGTAAAAATATTTCTTCCTTCTTTTTTTGCTAATGGCGACACTAGAACTCCTGTAATTAGAGCCTTGATTTGTTTGGTATCAGATGTTGTCTTTGCACTAACTTTATTACCAATACTTGGCTATATTTCTTTAGCTTTAGCCACAACTTTAACCTCTTGGTTAAATTTATTATTATTGGTACATAAACTAAAAAGCAAAAAGCTTTATCATATGGACGATCCTTTAAAGAAGGGGCTGTTTAAAATTTCTGTTGCCTCTATTGTCATGGTTTTAGCTATACTTATATTAGACCATGTTCTTAGCTTGTACCTTCCAAATACCTCTAAATTTATTTATTTAAGCAAAACTTTAATTTTAACAGCAATTTCTGGCATGCTATATCTAGGGGTTGCTCATATAATGGGTGCTACCATATTTATCCAAAAAATGTGGAAAAGGGGATAGATCTTTTATTTTTTAGATTCCTGTATATACTTTCTATATAATGCAGAAAAATCTATTGGATCTATCAGTAACGGAGGGAATCCTCCTTGACGGGTTACCTCAGAAATAATTTGTCTTAGATATGGAAATAACATTCCAGGGCAATAAACCATTAAAACTGGCTCTATGTCTTGTTCTGGAACATTTGCCGTACAAATTGCAGCATAAGATAACTCAACTAAAAACAGGTCGCTACCTTGATTATGCGCTTTAATAGTTGTCATTAAAACAACCTCAAAAGTATTGCCTTCTATTGGCAAAACTTTTACATCAACGACAACATCTATTTTTGGAATTTCTTTGCTTGGTATAAGACTCTTTGGTGAATTAGGATTTTCAAAAGAAAAGTCCTTTATGTATTGAGCAGTTATAAATACACCAACTTTTTGAGAATCATTATTGCTATTTGAATGTGCTTGTGACATATAATTTAGACCCAGCCCTTATATTATTTTAACCATGTTTTCTTGACTAGGGTATGGCTAATACTTTATTTTCAATTAAATTGCTATGTTTTTTATGGTTGGTATATGTTAGAGATTTTGTTTTTTGCTTTTATATCTGGTTGGTTGGTTTATAAATTATACAAAATTTTTGGTGATCCTAATTACGATCCTAGCTCGGAAACAATAAATAAGCTTCGCAACCAAGCTAAAATGCTCGAGACCATTGAGCTAAAGAAAAAAGAGGATATAAGAGAAAAACAAATAGAAGAAGAGGTTTCCTTTAAAGAAAAATATGGTCTGACTTTATACACAAAAATACAAGAAGTTAAAAAAATATTGCCCAATTTTTCTCCTATAGAATTTTCTAACGGTGCTTTATATGCTTTTGAACAAATAATAAAGGCTTTTTCTAATCATGATAAAAAGCTATTAAAGGGTTTACTTGATGATAAATTATTTGCTCTACTTGAAAAGGAAATCGATAAAAACATTTCTGATAAAATTTATAAAGATGTAACCATTATTTCTATTGTTGAAAATAATATTGTTGATATTAATTTTGATAAAAAAGATTCGGTTGAAATATTAGTAAAAATTGTTTCAGATCAGGTTCGCCTAACAAAAGATCTCAATGGTATCGTAATAGAGGGCAAGCCATCTCAGATTAATCGTATTTCTGATTTATGGACGTTTAGTTGCAATACTTCTTCTGATAAAAACTGGCTCTTAGTAAAAATTAATCACTCTTAACAAAAGTAGTTGTTATGAAAAAAATAATCTGTTTAATTTTATGTTTTTTGTTTTCCGCATGCGCTAGCAATAAACTATCCCTAAAGCAGGTAGACTATAGCGATTTGCCTGGCTGGGAAAAAGATCGCCATGGTCAAGCTTTAAAAGCTTTTTTAAAATCTTGTGAAGCAATGCAAAAGCCTCCTAAAGATAAATATATTCATAAAAGTACCGTTGGCGGTAAATTCTCAACTTGGCAAGAATTGTGCTATCAAGCAAAAAATACTTCTCCTGAACAAGCACAAAATTTCTTTGAACAAAATTTTATCCCCTTTAAAGCAAAAAATGGCTGGCACTCTAGGGGATTATTTACAGGATATTATCAAGCAAATCTAAATGGAAGCCTTTATAAACATGACCGTTATATATATCCAGTCTATAAAAAACCTAAGATTACTAATTTTTCTCGCAAAGAAATAGACGAAGGTGCTTTGAAAAATAAAGGGCTGGAGCTTGCTTGGGTAGATGATCCTGTAGAGTTGTTTTTTATGCAAATACAAGGTTCTGGTATTATTAGACTAGATAATGGAAAAAAGCTTCACGTAGGATATGCTGGTCAAAATAATTACCCATATACTCCAATAGGTCGAATAATGGCTGCAAATGGTCTAATCGATAAGAAGAAAATTTCTGCTCAAACTATTAAATCTTGGCTTTATTCCAATAAAGATAAGGTAGAGTCGGTATTACAAAATAATCGTTCATATGTTTATTTTAGAGAAATACCTGCAAGAGGGCCAATAGGCGGGCAGGGAGTGCCGCTTACTCACGAAAGATCTTTAGCTATAGATAAAAAATTCATTCCTTACGGAATACCTATATGGCTAGATGTTAATATAAACGGAACAGATGATTATCATGGTTATAAATTTCAACAATTGGTTGTTGCTCAAGATACTGGTGGAGCCATAAAAGGCCCTATTCGTGGAGATATATTCTTTGGTAGGACAAAAAAAGCTTCCGAGCTCTCTGGTACACAAAATAGCTTAGGAAGTTACTACTTATTATTGCCAAAAAATAACAATCTTTAATGTTTTTATTTTTTAAGCTTTTTTATAAAATTATTATGTAGTTCTAATTCTTCTTCTGTAAGAGAAAATTTTCTTGGCTCTCTGTAAGGTTTTCTTGTTTTTGTTGATGTAATTTCATTATCCATAGAAATAAAGTTAAGCAAGCCTTGAGCCCCGCCAACTAACTGTATATACACCTCCGCTAGTAAATTAGCATCCAATAAAGCACCGTGTTTGTCTCTTCTTTCTAAACTGATATTAAATCGAGTACATAAAGCATCTAATGTTGCTTTAGCTCCTGGAAATTTTTTACGTGCAATTTCTAAGGTATCTATAGCTCTACTTGGGTCTATAGTTTTTTGCTTGATTTCTTCTAAATGATGATTAATAAAACCCATATCAAACGCTGCATTATGTATAACGAGCTTATCTTTGCCGATAAAGGAGATAAAATCATTTACAACATCTTTAAATATCGGCTTATCTTTTAAAAACTCTGTAGAAAGACCGTGAACTTTTTCAGCTACCTTAGGTACATCTCGTTCTGGATTAACATAGCTATGAAAATACTGTCCTGTGACTTTTCTATTAATTAGTTCAACGCACCCAATTTCAACTATTCGATGACCTGTTTTCGGATCAAGACCTGTTGTTTCTAAATCAAATATTATTTCTCTCATTTTTTAAACTGATATTGAGCTAATTATCTTTTTAACAACTTCTAAACAATCTTCCTTACTGTTTCCTGTATCAATGACAAAGTCAGCCTTTTCTAATTTTTTTGTATCTTCTAATTGTAAATTTTTTATTGATTTTAGTTTATCAGCATTCATGCCGTCTCTTTCTAGGGCTCTTTTTGTCTGAATATCTTCGTTTGCAAAAGTAACTATTGTATAATCACAGTGTTTATCAAGACCCTTTTCAAATAATAAGGGAATGTCTAGAATAGAAATTTTTCTACCGTTTTTTAATGAAGATTTAAGAAAATCTTCAATTTTATTTTCTATTACAGGATGAATTATGTCTTCTAATATTTTAATATTTTTCTTGTTAGAAAAAACTTCATTTCCTAGTAAATTTCGGTCTATTTTATTATTCTTTATACAGCTAGGAAAATGCTTTTTTATCTCTTTGTAAACAACATTATCAAGTAACAATAAATCGTGAACTTGCTCATCAGCATTAAAAATTGCAGCTCCAAATTTTTCAAAACATTTTGAAATAAACGTTTTTCCTGTTGCAATTGAACCTGTTATTCCTATTACTATCATATTATCTTTTACTTTAATGTTATATTTCTTAGCTCATCTGTTACTTCTGGTTTATATCCATAAAATAACTCAAACCCTTTTACTGCTTGATATAACAACATCCATAAGCCGTCTACTGTTTTATTACCTCTTTTTTGTGCTTTATCTAATAAAGAGGTTATTATTGGCTTATATACAATATCTACAACAGTTGCAGTTATAGGCAACTTGTCTAAGTTTATATCTAGATCTTCTTGTCCAGACATTCCAAGAATTGTTGTATTTATCAGCAAATCCACTTCACTTAGTAGATCATCCTTATTATTCCAATCTTCTACTTTTAATTTTTCACTATATAAATTGGCTAAATCTGAAGCTCTCTGCTTATTTCTATTAACTATTAGAATATCCTTTATTCCACTTTGAATCAGGCCGTAAACTATAGCTTTTGCTGCCCCTCCAGCTCCAAGCACAAGTGCTGTTTTATTTGTAAAATCAAAATTTATTATTTGCCTCTTTATTCCTGAGATAAATCCATAACTATCGGTATTAGTCCCTATAATTTTATTATTTTTTATATATACAGTATTAACAGCTCCTATTTTTTGAGCTACATCATCGATATCGTCTAAAAAATTTAAAATTTTTTCTTTTAGTGGCACAGTAACATTAACGCCAACATAGCCATTTTTAATTAAGTTAACGCTAAACTCTCTTAAATTCTCTGGTTTTACTTCTATTGCCTCGTAACTTCCTTGTATCGAATATCTGTTTAACCAATAACTATGTATTATTGGCGATTTTGAATGATTTACTGGATATCCTATAACCCCAGCTTTATTTAGCATTGTTGTCACTCTCTTTTTTATTTTTATCTTTCTTTTCTTGATATAGTTGTATTATCTTTGCCGAAGTTTCTTCAACAGATCTTCTCGATACGTCTATTATTGGCCAACCATGTTTTAAGAAATATTTTTTTGCCTCCAATATTTCTTCTTCAACCACCTCAAAATCTGTATAATTACTCTCTCTTTCTTCATTTAATGATAGTAGTCTATTTTTTCTAATTTGAACTAGTATTTCTGGATTTATAGTCAATCCGATTATAAGAGGCCGCTTTAATCTTTCTATACTTTCAGGAAGATTAACTTTAGGTACATATGGAATATTAGCCGCCCTAAATCCTCTAAAGGCAAGATACATGCTTGTTGGTGATTTAGAGCTTCTTGAGACTCCAACTATGATTATATCAGCTTCCTCAAGATCCCAGACAGATTGGCCATCGTCATGAGCTAAAGCAAAGTTTATGGCCTCAACTCTAGAAAAATACTCTTCATTTAACTCATATTGTTTGC
>CAZTUN010000002.1:44201-61921 GCA_964616845.1 uncultured Rickettsiales bacterium
TGCCCGTTTGACCAGTGGGCTTTACTCCAAAGTAAACCGAAAAATCAGATACTATTCTTCCTAAAACGGAAACACATGGAACGTTTAGTTTTATACATTGTTGTGTAAGATAAGAGCGTAATTCTTGATCAACGATAGTATATAATACAAATCCTTTATTTTTAGAAATTCCTTCTATTACTTTGTCTATTTGATGCTTAGTTCTTACCAATGCCCAAAAATGCTCTTCTACATCAACATTATCAAATTGTACCATAACAGACCTTGCAACAGAACTAACCGTTTCTCCTGTAGAATCTGATACTAAATGCAAATGATATTTATTCATATAAATTCCTTGTATTTCATATTATACTTTTTTTCATGATGTGGAAAAATATATTAATAACTCTGTGGATAAAATAGTAGATAAATATATCCACAAAGTTATATAGCTTTATCCAATTTTTATAACCAGTTTTATCCACATGTGGGTAATTTTATACATATATGTTGATAAGTAAAAATATAGTCATTTATTGACATTATTATCCACAATACTCACAATTGTAAAAAACTTCTACAAAATTAACCTATTACAAAAAGATATAAACATAGTTATCCACATATTTGTATGTTGTTATTTTACTGGAAAAACTAGTGTTAGTAAGTTATAGGATAAGTTTTAATTCACATTATACAGTAGATAATCTACTATCTAAATAATAATACAAAAATAAAAAATATTTATTATGAATAAATCTCCTCTTGCACAAACTAAAAAAAACTTACTCGAAAGCTTCTCTCAAAAAAAAGAAAGTAATTTTCCTATATGGTTAATGAGACAAGCAGGAAGGTATCTTCCTGAGTATAAAGAAATTAGAAAATTAACAGATAATTTTTTAACATGTTGTTATACTAAAGAATTAGTAACAGAAATAACTTTACAGCCTATAAAAAGATTTTCTTTTGATGCTGCAATAATATTTTCAGATATTTTAGTTATACCAGATAGTTTAGGTTTAAAAGTAGAGTTTGAAGAAAATTTAGGTCCAAAGATCGAAAAACTAGATTCTCTTAATAGACTAAATAAATTAGAGTTTAATAAAAAACATCTTCAGCCTGTTTATGATGCTATAAAAGACGTTAGAGAAAAATTAGACGTAGAAAAAACTCTTATCGGTTTTGCTGGAGCTCCATGGACTTTAGCGGCTTATATTTTAGAAGGAAAGGGTTCAAAGCAATTTCATGAAGCTAAAAAATGGGCTTATAACAATAAGTATGGATTTAAACAACTGATAAAAATATTAGAAGATGCGGTATCTGATCACCTAATTGAACAAATAAAATCTGGTTGTGAAGTTGTACAGATATTTGATTCTTGGGCTGGAATGTTAAATGAAGATGAGGTTTTTAATTGGTCAATACGACCAATTAAAAATATTATAGAAAAGGTAAAAACTTTTAATCCTAATATTCCAGTTATTGTATTTCCTAGGGGGGTTGGTATATTTTATCCACAATATAATTCACATACCGCTGCTGATGGAATATCTGTAGATCAAAATATTCCTTTGGAGTGGATAGCAGAACAAACTAATTGTTTATTACAAGGAAACTTGGATCCAATAATTCTAGCCCTAGATTTAGAAGCTGCTATAATTAAGACTAAGCAAATTTTAGATGCTATGAAAGGACATAATTTTATTTTTAATTTAGGTCATGGTATACTACCATATACACCAATTGATAACGTTGAAGCTCTTGTAAACTGTGTAAGAAATTATGAAAAATAGAAAAGTTGCTGTTGTTGTAATGAATTTAGGAGGTCCGGATAGTTTAGATGCTGTGCAGCCTTTTTTATTTAATTTATTTTATGATAGAAATATAATTAATCTTCCTAATCCATTTAGGTGGCTATTGGCTAAGTTTATTTCAAATAAACGTAAAAATACCGCAAAACTAATCTATCAACAAATAGGTGGAAAATCTCCAATAGTTGAGGAAACCTTACTTCAAGCAAAAGCTCTAGAAAAAGCCTTAAATGAAAACAGTCAAGAAACAGGCAACGTATATAAAGTTTTTATAGCGATGAGATATTGGCATCCGATGACAAAGGAGGTTGTAGATGAAGTTAAGTTATATTCTCCAGATCATGTAGTTCTACTTCCTTTATATCCTCAATTTTCAACAACAACTAGTAAGTCTTCTATTAACGAATGGTTTAAGTATTCAGAAAATATTTCTACCTCTTCGATATGTTGTTATATGGATGACGAATTGTTTATAGAGGCTCAATCTAATTTGATCAAAGAATATTATCACAAAGCAAAGGGATTTGGCGATACAATTATGCTATTTTCAGCTCACGGATTGCCAAAGAATATTGTTGATGCTGGAGATCCGTATCAGTGGCAAATAGAGCATTCTTGTTCTAAAATAGTAAAAAAAATGGATATACAAAACCTAAATTGGAAAGTATGTTATCAATCTAAGGTTGGATCTTTAGAATGGCTATCTCCATCAACAGAACATGAAATTATACAAGCGGGAAAACTTAATAAAAACGTTATTATAGTCCCTATAAGCTTTGTATCAGAGCATTCTGAAACTTTAGTTGAACTTGACATTGAATATAAGGAATTAGCGTATAAGAACGGGGTTAAGGAATATTTTAGAGTTCCAACGCTTGGAAATAATAGTAAGTTTATAGAATTATTAAAGAAACTTTGCCAAGAAAATTCAAATAAATCTTCTATAACTTCAAATTCTAAAAGCAGAATATGTCCGATAGAATTTGGTAAATGTCCTTGTGAGGTAAAAAATGGCTAATTATTATCTTCTAATAAAATCTCTTCACTTAATATCTGTAATATCTTGGATGGCGGCGATGCTATACTTGCCAAGGTTATTTGTTTATCATGTTGGAGCTGTGCAGGGCGGTGAGTTGGATAATACATTAAAGATAATGGAAAAAAGACTTTATTATATAATAGCTACACCTGCTATGATTTTATCAATAATATCTGGAATATTGCTTATAGCAGTATTAGGAGGGGGAGGTAGTCTTGGAGGGTGGTTTCATGCTAAGGCTGTATTATTGATAAGTATGTTCTTAATGCATAAATTTTTGGGCAGATGTAGGAAACAATTTGCTAATGGTAAAAATGGACATAGTGCTAAGTTTTATAGAATAATAAACGAAATCCCTACAATTATTATGATAATTATAGTAATTTTAGCAGTAATGAAGCCTTTTTAAAAAAAACATTAATCTAACAAAAATACGTTGACATTAATGCAATAAATTGTTAACAGATGGTGCGCTAAAATATTTGGTTTCTTCCTATAATTTACAATATATTTAGCTTTTATCCTAGGTCAATAGGCTGGTAAACTTTTCCTATTAGGGATTTTATCTATTACTAGTAGTTAAAACAACCTACTCCTATTTTAAGGCACTCATTTTTGTATATCCTTTGAGAGGGCAGTACTAAAAATCTATCAATAAAAATAAAAACATAAATAAAATTAAGAGAGAATTTTAATGGTCGAAGAAAACCCAACAAATAAAAGAGAATTTTTTAAAGATGACGATGAGGTTCTTTCAATAGAGAGAAAAAGCTTTACTTCAAAAGTAGAGGCTTCTTACGAGAACAAAGTTAGTAATAATACAGATACTACAACCTCTCAAGAAGAGCAAACTAGACCAAGAAGATCAGAATATGATCAAGATAGTAGAAAAGATTCGTCAGGAAAAAGAGAATCTAGATATAGCTCAAGATCTGATCGCTCAGAAAGATACGACAGGAATGATAGAAGAGAAAAAAATTCTCGTAATTACTCTAGAGACAGAAATTCTCGCAATAGTGATAGAGATCGTCATAATGATTCATATAGTCAAAACGCTAATGAAGGAATGGAAAGGGAAAGAAGGGAATATCACTCAAATAGCTTCCAAGAAGATGTTGTTGATCAGATACCTAACGAGGAGAATGTAGCTATAAATAATGGCGTTATTCTTAACTTAAAGGAGCTAAAGCAAAAGACCTCGGAAGAATTATTAGCACTAGCAGAAACAAATAATATTGAAGATGCTGGGGGAATGCTTCGCCAAGATCTAATTTTTGCCATATTGAAAAAATATGCTCAGTTAGGTGGAACTATCTCGGGAGAAGGAGTTATAGAAATTTTACAAGAAGGCTTTGGATTTTTAAGATCACCTGAAGCCAACTACTTGCCAGGCCCAGATGATATATATGTTTCTCCTAGTCAAATAAAAAGATTTGGTTTGCGTTCAGGAGATACTGTTAGTGGAGAAACTAGAGCTCCTAAAAAAGGAGAAAGGTACTTTGCTTTGCTAAAAGTTAAAGAAATAAACTTTGAATCTCCTGATAAAGCAAGACATAGAGTAAATTTCGATAACCTTACTCCTCTATATCCAGAGAAAAAATTTAACCTTGAATTTAAAGATCCGACAAAAAATAAAGATTTAAGCACAAGGATTATTGATCTTATCTCTCCGATAGGAAAGGGACAAAGAGCTCTAATAGTTGCTCCGCCTAGATCTGGTAAAACCATCTTAATGAAAAACATAGCATTAGCTATTACCGATAATCACCCTGAGGTCAATCTTATAGTATTACTAATAGATGAAAGACCTGAGGAGGTTACGGATATGGCAAGGTCTGTAAAAGCTGAGGTTATTAGTTCTACATTTGATGAGCCAGCTTCACGTCACGTTCAAGTGGCTGAAATGGTGATACAGAAAGCAAAAAGAATGGTAGAACATGGCAAAGACGTTGTCATATTATTAGATAATATTACAAGGCTTGCTAGGGCTTATAATACCTCCGTACCTTCTTCTGGTAAAGTATTATCAGGTGGTGTTGATTCCAACGCCCTCCAACGTCCTAAAAGATTTTTTGGTGCTGCAAGATATATAGAAAATGGTGGCTCTTTAACGATTATATCTACCGCATTGATAGATACGGGCTCTCGTATGGATGAGGTTATTTTTGAAGAATTTAAAGGTACAGGAAACTGTGAGATAGTTTTAGATAGAAAAATTGCTGATAAAAGAATATTTCCAGCTATTGACATCACAAAATCAGGTACTAGAAAAGAAGAGATATTGGTTGATAAAGATACATTACAAAAAATGTGGGTTCTAAGAAGAATACTTCATTCTATGGGACCTGTAGATGCTAGCGAGTTTTTAATAGAAAAACTTAAGGCTTCTAAGTCTAACCAAGATTTTTTTGAGTCAATGAATTCTTAAGAAACAGGACAAATAAAATGACCATAAAACGTAATAAAATAGCTTTAATTGGTTCGGGAAACATAGGGGGTAGCTTGGCGCACCTAATAAGTTTAAAGGAGCTAGGAGACGTTGTTTTGTTTGATATATCTGAAGGGCTGCCTCAAGGTAAAGCTTTAGATATAGCCCAAAGCACCCCTATAGAGGGATCTGATGTTTCTTTGAGAGGAACTCAAGATTATAAAGATATAGAAGGTTCGGATGTTGTAATAGTTACTGCTGGTATAGCTAGGAAACCAGGTATGAGCAGAGACGATCTTATAGGTGTTAATACTAAAGTTATAAAATCTGTTGGTGAGGGAATTGCCAAATATGCCCCAAATGCTTTTGTAATAGTTATAACAAATCCTTTAGATGTTATGGTATATGTTATGCAGCAAGCAAGCGGGCTTCCCCATAATAAAGTGATAGGAATGGCTGGAGTTCTTGATTCAGCAAGATTTAGATATTTTTTAGCAGAAGAATTCAAAGTTTCTGTAGAAGATGTAACAGCTTTTGTTTTGGGTGGTCACGGTGATACTATGGTTCCTTTGATAAGATATTCTACCGTTGCGGGTATTCCTGTACCAGATTTAATAAAAAAAGGTTGGAGTACAAAAGAAAAGATAGACTCTATAGTTAAAAGAACGCGCGACGGAGGTGCTGAGATAGTTGGTTTATTAAAAACGGGATCAGCTTATTATGCTCCCGCTGCCGCAGCAGTTACTATGGCTGAAAGTTATTTAAAAGACAAAAAAAGAATATTACCTTGCGCAGCCTATCTTTCTGGCGAATATGGAGTTAAAGATCTTTATGTTGGAGTTCCTGTGGTAATAGGAAGTGGCGGCGTTGAGAAGGTGGTAGAAATAGATTTAGATTCAGAAGAAAGAAAAATGTTCGATCATTCTGTGAGTGCAGTAAAAGAGCTTATAAAAGTTGTAAATTAACGGAGAGGTTAAGACAAATATTATGAATATACATGAATATCAAGCAAAAGCTATATTAGCTAAATACGGAGCTCCCGTTTCAAAAGGTTTTGTTGCGCTATCTGCAAAAGAGGCTGGCGAAGCAGCGGAAAAATTAGGAGGAAGTTTATTTGTAGTAAAATCACAAATACATGCTGGTGGACGCGGTAAAGGAAAGTTTAAAGAAGCTCCAGATGCTGCTGGTGGAGTTAGGTTATCAAAAACCGTAGAAGATGTAGTAAAAAATGCAAAAGAAATGTTAGGTAATACATTGGTAACCATTCAGACAGGATCTGAGGGAAAAAAGGTAAATCGTTTATATATAGAACAAGGTTGTGATATAGAGAAAGAATACTATCTTTCTTTGTTGGTAGACAGGGCTACTAAATGCGTCTCTTTCGTTGCATCAACAGAAGGTGGCATGGACATAGAGGATGTAGCTCACAAAACGCCTGAAAAAATATTTACTATAGCAGTTGACCCTGCAAGTGGAATATCTGGTTTTCATGCGAGAAAATTAGGTTTCAAGCTTGGATTAAATGCTGAGCAATTAAAACAGTTCACCAAACTTGTTTTTGCGTTATATAATGCGTTTATAGAAACAGATGCTGCACAAATAGAGATTAATCCTTTAGTTCTTACAAAACAAGGAAACCTATTGGTTCTTGATGCAAAATATGGTTTTGATGACAATGCCTTATTTAGACATAAGGATATTGAGGAATTAAGGGACGAGACAGAAGAAGAGCCTTCTGAAAGAGAAGCGTCAAGTTATGGGCTTTCTTATGTAAAAATGGACGGCAATATTGGGTGCATGGTTAATGGAGCTGGTCTTGCTATGGCTACCATGGATATAATAAAGCTAAAGGGAGGAAATCCAGCAAACTTTTTAGATGTAGGTGGTGGAGCCGATAAAGAAAGAGTTACTAGAGCCTTTAAAATTATTTTAGCAGACAAAAACGTAAAGGCTGTATTGGTAAATATATTTGGTGGGATAATGCGTTGCGACATTATTGCAGAGGGTGTTATAGCTGCTGCCAAAGAAGTTGGATTGACAATACCTTTAGTTGTAAGACTTGAGGGAACCAACGTAGAAAAAGGTAAACAATTGTTGTCATCTTCTGGATTGGATATAATTTCAGCAGATGATTTAGAAGATGCGGCAACTAAAGCTGTTGCTACATTGAAGTAGTTAGTGGAGAGGAAGATCGATTTATGTCTATATTAATCAATAAAGAAACAAAAGTAATTTGCCAAGGATTTACAGGGGCTCAGGGAACATTTCACTCTGAACAGGCAATAGCATATGGAACAAAAATGGTTGGTGGTGTAACTCCAGGTAAAGGTGGATCAAAGCATCTTAATTTGCCAGTTTTTGATACTGTATTAGATGCAAGGAAAGCAACAGGAGCTAATGCTACAGTTATATACGTTCCACCTCCTTTTGCTGCGGACGCTATTCTTGAGGCAATAGATGCGGAAATAGAACTTGCTATATGTATAACGGAAGGAATACCTGTTTTAGATATGGTAAAAGTTAAAAGAGCATTAAGCGGTTCAAAAACTAGGTTAGTTGGACCAAATTGTCCTGGAGTAATAACTCCAGACGAGTGCAAAATTGGTATTATGCCAGGGCACATTCATAAAAAAGGCAGTATAGGTATATTATCTCGCTCTGGAACACTAACTTACGAGGCTGTTCATCAAACTAGTAGAGAGGGATATGGTCAATCTACTTGCGTAGGGATAGGTGGAGATCCTGTTAACGGAACAAACTTTGTTGACGTGCTTGAGTTGTTTTTGAAAGATGATGAGACTCAGGCTATTGTTATGATAGGAGAAATTGGCGGAAGTGCTGAAGAAGATGCCGCAGATTTCTTAAGAAGATCTAAAATTAAGAAGCCAGTAGTAGGATTTATAGCAGGAAGAACAGCACCTCCAGGTAAAAGAATGGGACATGCTGGAGCTATAATTTCTGGTGGCAAGGGTGGAGCTGAAGATAAAATTGAGGCAATGAAGTCTGCAGGTATAGTAATCTCTGACTCTCCTGCTGGCATAGGTAGAACTATGAAGAAATTATTGGGATAGATTCTTGTTTTTATGTGTGTTTTTAGAATTGAAGCATAAATAAGCAATTTGAGGAAAATAAATGGCAAAATTTGAACAGACTACTCTTTTTTTTGGTGCAAATGCGGTATTTGTTGAGGAGTTATATCAGCGTTATGTACAAGACAAAAATTCTGTTGATCCAAGTTGGCAGGCATTTTTTGCTGATTTAGGAGATTCTGTCGATGCTGTTCTTAGGTCTAATAAAGGTGCTTCTTGGCAGCCTAAAGAAACTCGGACTTTAGTTATAGGAGCAAAAGATACCGATGCTCCTTTACCTGTTACTGGCAAAAATGATAACAAGTCATCTGCTGCCAACATAGACGCTAAATCTGTAGAGCAATCTTGTATAGATAGTATTAATGCTTTGATGTTAATTAGAGCTTATAAAGTCAGAGGAACTTTGCTTGCAAGTCTTGATCCTTTGGGGATAGAATATTGTGTATCTCATCCTGATTTAGAACCTTCTACCTATGGTTTTTCTGAAAAAGATTACGACAGACCTATATTTTTAGGAGGAGCTCTTGGGTTACAAAAATCTACAATTCGTGAGCTGGTTATAATTCTGAAAACCATCTACTCTCATAATATAGGGGTGGAGTTTATGCACATTCCTTCTCAAGAAAAAAGAGAGTGGATTTCAAGTAGAATAGAAAAAGTAAGAGGTCGTCCAGTTTTATCAAAAGAAGCGAAGCGTACGATTCTGGAAGACATAATAAAATTTGAAGAATTTGAACAATTTTTACATAAAAAATTCCCTGGCGCAAAAAGATTTTCTGCTGAAGGTGGAGAGGCAGCTTTTGCCGCTCTTGAAAAAGTTATTTCCTTGGCTGCAAATTTGGGTGTTGAGGAAGTTGTTATGGGAATGCCTCATAGAGGCAGGCTAAACGTTCTAACAAAGGTTATGGGTCGTAGATATGCTTGTCTTCTATCAGAGTTTCAAGGTAGACAAGCTGCTTTTTCTGAAGATATAGATGCATCAGGAGATGTAAAATATCATCAAGGAGCATCAAGTGATCGTATTATAGATGGGAATAAAATACATCTAACTCTAAATGCCAACCCTTCTCACTTAGAAGCGGTCAATCCAGTTGTTGCAGGAAGAGTTAGAGCCAAGCAAGATCAATTAGAAATAAAAGATCGTCGTAGAATATTAGGAATATTATTACATGGCGATGCGGCATTTTGTGGTCAGGGAGTTGTTGCCGAAACAATGGCTTTTAGTGAATTGGAAGGGTATACAACTGGTGGTACTATCCATATAGTTGTAAATAATCAAATTGGTTTTACAACTAGCGCAAAATATTCACGTAATACTCCATATCCTACCGATGTTGCAAGAATTGCTCATGCTCCAGTATTTCATGTTAATGGTGATGATCCGGAATCCGTTGTTTTTGTTTGTGAGCTTGCTTTACAATATAGGCAAGAATTTGGCGTAGATGTTGTTATAGACGTGTTTTGTTATCGTAAATATGGTCATAATGAAGGAGATGAGCCTTCTTACACTCAGCCATTAATGTATAACAAGATTAAGGATCATTTAAGCCCAAAAGAAGTTTATGCTCGTAGATTGATAAGTGAGGGAGTTGTAACAGAAGAAGAGTACAAAAAAACAATCAAAGAATTTCAAGCATATTTAGAAAGTGAATTTCAAGCATCGCAAAATTATAAGCCAGATGAAGCAGATTGGTTTAAAGGAAAGTGGGCTGCTTTAACAAATCCATCTCGAGAAGAGAAAAACGATGTTGATACAGGCTTGCCCCTTGATACATTGAAAGAGATTGGTAATAAATTAGCTCAATATCCATCTGATTTTAATATTCATCCAAAACTTGTAAAACTTATGGATGCAAAAAAGGAAATGATGAAAACAGGTAAAGATCTGGATTGGGCTATGGGAGAGGCTTTGGCTTATGGATCTTTATTAAGAGAAGGTCATAATATAAGATTGTCTGGACAAGATGCTATTCGAGGAACATTTTCTCATAGACACTCTGGACTAGTAGATCAAAAAACTGAAGCTAGGTATTTTCCTTTAAATAATCTTGCAGAAAAGCAAGGCTATTACGAGGTAATAGATAGCAATCTTTCAGAATATGCAGTTCTAGGTTTTGAATATGGTTATTCCCTTGCAGAACCAAATAGTTTGGTGTTGTGGGAAGCACAATTTGGAGATTTTGCCAATGGTGCGCAAATCATGTTTGATCAGTTTATTTCTTCTAGTGAAATAAAATGGTTAAGATTTAGTGGTTTGGTAGTTTTGTTGCCGCATGGTTATGAGGGGCAAGGACCTGAACATAGTTCCGCTAGATTGGAAAGATTTTTACAGCTTTGTGCTCAAGATAATATGCAAGTGGTTAATTGCACCACTCCAGCAAACTTTTTCCACGTTTTAAGAAGACAATTAAAAAGAAACTTCCGTAAACCGCTTATAGTAATGAGTCCAAAATCTTTATTACGCCATAAGAAATGTATATCTAGCCTAGATGAATTTAAGACTGGCACTAGATTTTTGCCTGTTATAGGAGAGAAAGGGTCTTTAGTAAAAAATAAAGATATAAAGAAAGTTATCTTATGTAGTGGCAAGGTTTATTATGATTTACTTGAAGAAAGGGAAAAAAGGGGCATAAATAATATTGCACTTATAAGGATAGAACAATATTATCCTTTCCCTGAAACTATGCTTAAAGAAGAATTGAGTAAATATGAAAATGCTCAAGTTGTTTGGGCTCAAGAAGAGCATGAAAATATGGGTGCTTGGCACTTTATGGATCGCAGAATTGAAAAAGTTTTGTCGGTTTGTAAGGTAAAAGCTAAACGACCTGAATATGTTGGTCGACCTGAAGCTGCGGCTGCCGCTGCTGGTTATGGTAAAATACATAGCCGAGAGGTTGCTGCACTGTTAAACGATGCGCTAACTATAAAATAGATTGTTTTTTGGAGAGAATATTATGGCTATAGAAATAAAAGTGCCACCTTTAGGCGAATCGATAAGCGAAGCAACTATCGCAAAATTATTAAAAAAAGAAGGTGATTTTGTTGCGGTTGACGAATTGGTTGCTGAATTAGAAACAGATAAAGTTACCTTAGAAATCAATGCTCCAGTTGCTGGAGTTGTATCAAAACTTTCTGTTAAGCAAGGTGATAATGTTGTTGTTGGTCAAATCATAGGTTATGTAGATTCTTCAGCAAATGCAGCAAAAGCTCCTGTTGTTTCTCCAGCAAGTTCTAAAAATCTAGAGTCTAAACCTAATAATTCTGTATCTAACCAAACAATAATGTCTCCAGCGGCTGCAAAAATAGCAGCAGAGAATAATGTTAATATATCGTCTGGTTCTGGTAAAGACGGAAGAGTAACAAAATCAGATGTTATCGAGAGCATAAAAAATATTCCTGCTTCTTCTGGCACTCAGGTTAATAATTCTATCCGTCAAGAACGGGTTAAAATGACAAAATTACGTCAAAAAATAGCCCAGCGCCTAAAGGAATCTCAGCAAACTGCAGCAATTTTAACAACTTTTAATGAAGTTGATATGACTGCGGTAATGGAATTAAGAAATAAATATAAAGATAGCTTTGCGGATAAACATGGAGTAAAGCTTGGGTTTATGTCTTTCTTCTTAAAAGCTACCTTAAAAGCATTAAAAGAAATTCCTAATGTTAATGCTCAGTTAGATGGCGATGAAATAGTATATAATAATTTTTATGATATTGGAGTTGCAGTTGGTGGTTCGCAAGGGCTTGTGGTTCCAGTTGTGCGTAATGCAGACCAACTATCTTTTGCTCAAATTGAAAATAAAATAGTAGAATATGGGAAAAAAGCTAGAGATGGAAAACTAACTGTTGAAGATATGTTAGGTGGTACATTTACTATTTCAAATGGCGGAGTGTATGGTTCTTTATTATCAACGCCAATTATAAATCCTCCACAAACGGGAATTTTAGGATTACATAAAATACAAGAACGTCCTGTAGCAATAAAAGGTCAAGTTGTGATTAGACCTATGATGTATCTTGCGTTATCATATGATCATAGACTAATAGATGGTAAAGAAGCCGTTACTTTCTTAGTAAAAATTAAAGAGGCTATTGAAGATCCAGAAAGATTATTGTTGGATATATAGTCCATTCCTTATTTAATTTATTAAAATTTATTAGAATCTGAAAGAGTGTAAAAAATGTCTGAAGAATTTGATGTAGTTGTTATTGGTGCAGGTCCTGGTGGTTACGTTGCTTCTATAAAAGCTGCTCAACTTGGTTTAAAAGTTGCAAATGTTGAAAAAAGGAAAACCCTTGGCGGTACTTGTCTTAACGTTGGCTGTATACCATCTAAAGCATTGCTACACTCTTCACAATTTTATGAAGAAGCGGTTTATAATTTTGAAAAACATGGCATTTTGTTTGATAAGTTAAAACTTGATGTAAAGAAAATGCAGCATAACAAAGATGAAGTTGTTAAAGGGCTTACATTAGGAATTGAAGGATTATTTAAAAAAAATAAAGTTACTAGAATTATTGGATTAGCAACTATAAAATCTGCTAATGAGGTAGTTGTTGCTTTAGAAGATGGAACTAAGAAAAATCTAAAAGCAAAAAATATTATTATAGCAACTGGTTCTGAAGTAACGCCTTTGCCTGGAGTACAAACAAATGGCAAAACTATAATTACCTCTGATGAAGCGATTCATTTAAATAAAGTTCCAAGCAAATTAGTAGTAATTGGCGGTGGAGTTATAGGACTAGAACTTGGTTCAGTATGGAGAAGATTGGGGGCTGAAGTTACAGTTGTTGAGTTTTTAGATAGAATATTTCCGCCAATGGATGGAGAAGTTAGCAAAGAAAGTGAAAAGATATTTGTGCGTCAAGGTTTAAAATTTAAGCTTGGCACGAAAGTAACTAGCGCAGAAGAGACTTCAAAGGGAGTAGAGCTTTCTTTAGAGTCGGTTGCAGATAAAAAACAAGAAAAAATAGTTGCAGATTTGGTGCTGGTTGCTATAGGTCGCCGTCCTTATATAAAAGGATTAGGATTAGAAGAACTAGGCATAAAATTAGATGATAGAGGCAGAGTTGTTACAGACAAACACTTCCAAACAAATATAAAAGGTATATATGCCATAGGAGATGCGATTGTAGGTCCTATGCTTGCACATAAAGCGGAAGAAGATGGAGTGGCACTGGCGGAAATATTAGCTGGTCAGGCAGGTCATGTGGATTATGATTTGATTCCAAGTGTGGTTTATACGCACCCAGAAATTGCAATGATTGGAAAAACCGAAGAACAGTTAAAGCAAGCCCAAATAGAGTATAATAAAGGAAAATTCCCATTTATGGCAAATAGTAGAGCTCGCGCAATTGGAGAAGTTGAGGGCTTTGTTAAAATTCTTGCGGATAAAAAAACAGATGAAGTTTTGGGTGTTCACATCATAGGACCTCAGGCTGGTACAGTTATTAATGAGCTTGCAGTAGCTATGGCCTATAAAGCATCTTCAGAAGATATTGCTAGAATATGCCATACTCACCCAGATTTAAACGAAGCGGTTAAAGAGGCTGCACTAGCAACCTTCTTTAAGCCGATACATATGTAGAACCTAGCAAATTAAGTTAGTCGCTTGTGAAAAAGTCTCTTTTTGTTATCCATGAAAGAAAATCATGACTTCCGTTCCTCATTTACGATCAAGTAAACTGCGGTACGGCTTCATAATTTTCTTTCATGTATATTCAAAAATAGCCATTTTAACAAGCATTCACCACAAAATCTTTTGCAAGCTTTTGTAGTTTAGTCTGCTGATTTCTGATAATTTATTTCCCATGAAAATATTATATAGCCTAATCTAAGAGTGGCTCGTAGACTTTTTCACGGCAGACTAGGTTAAAGAATAAATTTTGCTAAGTCAGATTTTAGAATTTGATCACCTAAATGGCTTTTTACATATTCAGAGGAAACCGTAACCTTCTCATTGGGAAGGTCGCTGGCATTAAAGCTTATTTCTTCTAAGATTTTTTCCATTATGGTATGAAGACGACGAGCTCCTATATTTTCTACTTGGCGATTAGCCTCTATAGCAACTTTGGCAATCTCTTTTATGCCGCTTTCAGTAAATTCAAGAGTAACTTTTTCAACGGCCATTAAAGCTGTATATTGTTTTAATAAACTAGATTCAGGTTCTTTTAATATGCTTATCATATCTTCTAGAGTTAGGGCTTTTAACTCAACCCTAATAGGAAGTCGTCCTTGTAGTTCTGGCAATAAGTCAGAAGGTTTTGCCATATGGAAAGCTCCAGAAGTGATAAATAAAATATGATCAGTCTTAACCATACCATATTTTGTACTTACGGTAGTTCCTTCTAAAAGAGGCAATAAATCTCTTTGGACACCTTCACGACTTACTTCGCCACCTTTAACATCAGAGCGTGCGGTTATTTTGTCGATCTCGTCTATAAAAACTATGCCATCATTTTCAACTAAATCTAATGCATGTCGTATAGTTTTTTCTTCGTCTATTAACTTATCGCTTTCTTCGGTTAAAACAATTTTGTAAGCATCGGCAACCGTCATTTTCTTTGACTTCATCTTGCCGCCCATTGCTTTACTTAAAAGATCGCCAATATTTAGAACCCCCATATGAGCATTGCCACCTGGCAAGTCAAATGAAGTCATGGGTGATCCACTGTCTAAAAGCTCTATTTCGATTTCATTATCGTCTATAGATTTAGAATGAAGTTTTTTTCTAAATTTTTCTCTGGTATCATCACTTGCGGTAGAACCAACTAAAGCATTGATTATACGCTCCTCCGCAGCTTGAGTTGCTTTTTTCTTTACAACGGCTCTCATCTCGTCCCGAACTAAATTTATAGCAATATCCATTAAGTCACGGATTATTGATTCAACATCTCTACCAACGTAGCCAACTTCTGTAAATTTAGTTGCTTCAACTTTAACAAAAGGGGAGCCAGATAATTTAGCAATGCGTCGAGCAATCTCTGTCTTTCCAACACCAGTAGGTCCAATCATTAAAATATTTTTTGGAAGAATTTCATCGCGAATTGAACCTTGTACCTGTCTGCGTCTCCAGCGATTGCGTAAAGCAACAGCCACAGCTTTTTTAGCATTTTCTTGTCCAATAATATAACGATTAAGTTCTTTTACTATTTTTTTAGGAGTTAATAATGTCATGATATTTTTAAACTTTCTGTAATTACATTGTGATTAGTGAATACGCATATATCTGCAGCAATTTTCATGGATTTTTTTGCAATATCTAAAGCGGTTAAATCCTTCTGATCGTAAAGTGCTCTAGCAGCAGCTAAGGCATAATTTCCTCCAGAACCAATGGCAACTATACCATCATCTGGTTCAATTACATCGCCATTGCCAGATAATACTAAAGAAACATCTTTATCAACAACTATCATCATAGCATGAAGTTGTCTTAAATAACGATCGGTTCTCCAGTCTTTTGCCAGTTCTACACAAGCTCTCAATAATTGATCTGGATGCATTTCTAATTTTGCTTCAAGTCTTTCAAGTAAAGTAAAAGCATCTGCAGTAGCTCCAGCAAAGCCAGCAAGTATTTTGCCGTGATTCAAAGGACGAATCTTTCGTGCTTTGGTTTTCATAACCGTATTTCCTAAAGATACTTGACCGTCACCTATTATTACCACTTCATTTTTCTTACGAACTGATAATATGGTTGTTCCGTAAGTGATATT
Organism: uncultured Rickettsiales bacterium; assembly: GCA_964616845.1. Classification (GTDB taxonomy): domain Bacteria; phylum Pseudomonadota; class Alphaproteobacteria; order Rickettsiales; family UBA6187; genus CAYZBM01. Next base: position 60,264 of record CAZTUN010000002.1, read on the forward strand.
AGGGTTGCTGTGCTCCATAAGATTTTCCTAGAGATTTTTTGCTTAAATAACCTATATAAGTAGTTTGTGTTATGGTTTCAAGGCTATAATAATAGTTTTTTTGCAAGTGTTTCTATTGTATTTTTTGCATAAATGCATTATAAGCTAACTATCGAGTATAATTTATAAAAAGTTAAAGGCATAATTATATGGCTAGATTTGCCAAGGTTGAAAGAGCAACGAAAGAAACTTCTATAAAAGTTGAAATAAATATTGATGGAAGTGGAAAATACGAAGTAACAACAGGAATTGGATTTTTAGACCATATGCTAGAACAGTTGTCAAAGCATAGCCTTATAGATCTAAAGGTTAAGGCAATTGGTGACTTACATATCGACTTTCACCACACTACTGAAGATGTTGGCATAGCAATAGGAGAAGCATTTGCTAAAGCATTAGGTGACAAAAAAGGGATTACTCGCTTTGCCCACGCTTATGCTCCTATGGATGAAACCTTAACAAGAGTTGCGCTTGATTTATCAAACAGACCTTATTTAGTATGGAATGTTAATTTTACTAAGCCAAAATTAGGCGAAATGGATACAGAGCTATTTAAAGAATGGTTTCAAGCCTTTGCACAAAGTGCTGGGTGTACTTTACACGTAGAAAATCTATATGGGATCAATAATCATCATATAGTAGAATCTTGTTATAAGGCTTTAGCAATTAGTTTAAGGAAGGCAACAACAATTGATCCGAGGAAAGGAGAGCAGATTCCTTCCACCAAGGGCGTATTATAAAGGAAATCTTGTGTTTAGAAATATTCTCAAGAGCTACAATGTTTATACAGCTTTAGCAAATCAAGAAAATTTACAAGATGCTGTTATAATAAAAGATGGATTTAATTTTATAGCTTTGTTATTTGGAGCTATATGGCTAATTTATAACGAAATATGGCTTGCTGCAATATTGGTTGCGCTAGTAGATTGTGTCCTTGTATATTGCGTTCAATCTACTATGACTTTATGGATAAGCTGGCTTTGTGTCTCTTTATATGTTGGATTAAAAGCTAATGAATGGTTAGGAAAAAAATTACAAAAAAATAACTATGAGTGGCTTGGAATTGTTGTTGCTCCTAGTGTTGAGCAAGCAAGATTAAGATTATTAGATAACAAAGAAAAATATATAAAGTAGGATTGTTTGAGAGAAATAAAATGGCATTGGTAGCAATAGTAGATTATGGATATGGTAATTTACACTCAGTAGCAAAGGCTGTTGAAAGGGCTGGAAGTAAACTAGGTCACAGAATAATATTATCTAATAATGCAGATGATATAGATAAATCTGACTATATAATATTGCCTGGAGTTGGAGCGTTTGCAGATTGCATAAATGGTCTTGAGCAAGTAGAAAACTTAAAATCTAGTTTAAATAAAAATGTTTTGCAAAAAAAGAAACCTTTCTTAGGAATTTGTGTTGGTATGCAATTAATGGCAAGAATTGGTTATGAGCATGGTGTTCATCAAGGACTAGGTTGGATAGATGCTGAGGTGATGCCTATTCCTGCAAGTAATGGCATAAAAATTCCACATATGGGGTGGAATAATATAAAATTTAATAAAGAACCTGATAAATTATTTACCGGAATAAAAAGCCAAGAACACGTTTATTTTGTGCAT
>CAZTUN010000003.1:0-2621 GCA_964616845.1 uncultured Rickettsiales bacterium
TCTCAAGAAATAGGCACATTGATAACTGCTCTTGGCACGGGAATTGGTAGAGATGATTTTAATATAGATAAAGCAAGATACCATAAAATAGTTATAATGACAGATGCTGATGTTGATGGTGCACATATAAGAACTTTAATTCTTACATTTTTCTTTCGGCAAATGCCTCAAATTATTGAGAAAGGCTATTTATATATTGCACAGCCGCCACTTTATCGTGTGCGCAGAGGTAGTAAGGCGGTCTATATGAAGGATAGTAAAGAATTGCAAAATTATTTGATTTCTGAGGCTACAGAAGGTTCTGTTTTATCTTCGCTATCTTCTGGTCAACATGCAGGGGCTGATTTGCATGATATTATTCAAAAATCTTTTGACTTTATCGAAAATATACGACCATTAGCAAGATATATGCCAGTTGAGCTTGCAGAAGCTATGGCATTAGTTGGAGCTTTAAATAAGGATGCTTTAGGAAACTTAAATATAGCAAATGAAGTTGCTTTAAAATTAGATTTATTATTACCAGAAATTACTGAAGATACTTGGAAAGCAAATATAGAAGAAGATGGCTCTTATTTATTTACTCGTACGGTTAGAGGAGTTACCAAACATTTTTCTGTTAAAAAAGAACTATTTACACTTCCTGATTTAGATAAAATAGTCAATTTAGCTAATGATTTGCGTCAAATATTTAGCAAATCTACCATGTTAACTGGAAAACATGGAGATATAGAGGTAGCAACTCCTTCTATATTAGCAAAACAAGTAATAGAATTAGGTAGAAAAGGGGTTAGTATTCAAAGATTTAAAGGACTTGGAGAAATGAATCCTGAACAGTTATGGGAAACAACTTTAGATCCAACAAATCGTACTTTACTACAGGTTAAGATTACTGATTTAGATGAAGCTGAAAATACATTCTCTACTTTAATGGGAGGGGTAGTTGAACCACGTAGAGACTTTATTCAAGAAAACGCTCTTAAAGTAACAAATCTGGATATTTAATAGGTTTTTATGTTTAGCGATAAGTTTAAGTCAACAGAAGAAAAGCTAAATCTTTTAAATAAATTACAGGAAAATTCTGTAATGATTTATCATAATCCTAGATGTTCAAAGTCAAGGGAAGCTCTTAAACTTTTACTTAATCGAGAAAGTAACGTTACAATAGTTGAATATTTAGTAAAACCTATGGGATTTTTTGAACTCAAAAATTTATTAAAATTATTAGGTCTTACACCAAGAGAAATTATTCGTACAAAAGAAAATGCGTATCTTGAATTAAAACTTGATAATATGAATTTAAGTGATAAAGAGTTAATAACTGCAATGGTAAAATATCCTATATTAATTGAAAGACCTATTGTGGTTAAGGGTGAAAAAGCGATAATAGCACGACCACCAGAAAGAATTTTAGATTTGCTATAGTAATTTTATAATTGATCCATTATTTAGGTAAAGATGGAGTTGGTAAATGAAAGTTAAAAATACCCTGCTAGCAGGAGTTTCTTTTATAGCACTAATTATTAGTAATGCAGCCTTTGCCAATGACAATATTGGCGAAAATATTGTACCAAAGACTCGACAAGAAATTACCATGTCTTTTGCGCCAATTGTTAAAAAAGTTGCCCCAACGGTTGTTAATATTTATTCTACACGAAAAATAACCGTTCGAGAAATGTCACCATTTTTTAGTGATCCATTATTTAAACATTTTTTTGGGGATACTTTCTCAGATGGTGGAATAAGTCAAAGACAGGAAAGTTCTTTAGGTTCTGGAGTAATAGTAAAACCAAATGGTTTAATTATTACAAGTAATCACGTAATAAGTAAAAGTGATGAGATACGAGTAGTATTGTCAGACCGTAGAGAATTTGAAGCAAAAGTAGTAACTGCAGATGAAAAAACTGACCTTGCTCTACTGAAAATAAACTTAGCCAAAGATGCTGAATTACCTTACTTACAGCTTACTGACTCTGACAAGTTAGAAGTTGGTGATCTAGTTCTTGCCATAGGAAATCCTTTTGGAGTAGGTCAAACTGTTACAAGTGGTATTATTTCTGCACTGGCTAGAACGTCGGTTGGTATCACTGACTACCAATTTTTTATTCAAACAGATGCTGCCATAAACCCTGGTAACTCTGGTGGAGCTTTAGTAACTATGGATGGTAAGCTTGCTGGTATAAATACTGCAATTTTTAGTCAGTCAGGCGGATCTAACGGAGTTGGATTTGCAATTCCAGCAAATATGGTATCTACCGTAATAGAACATAATCATGGCGGCAAACATATTGTACGTCCATGGCTTGGCATTGAATCTGTATCTGTTAGCCAAGATGTTGCAAATGCAATAGGGCTCGAAAAACCTCAAGGTGCTTTAATAAAAAATGTTTTTGTAGGAGGTCCAGTAGATGAGGCTGGTTTAAAAGTTGGAGATATTATTACCAAAATCGATAATTTTGATATAACGGATAATAATGATCTTAATTTTAGAGTTGCAACTTATAAAATAGGTTCCGTAGCTAAATTAGAAGTTTTTCGCAGTGGAAAAAAAATATCTCTAAACGTAAAAATGTCTCCACCTGCCGCTGTTCCAGCAGAGGATAAAAGAACTATTAGAGGCAATT
>CAZTUN010000003.1:2631-21225 GCA_964616845.1 uncultured Rickettsiales bacterium
TCAACCAACGGCAAAACGCCGGAGCCAATTCTCCTCTTACTGGAGCATCTGTTGTTAATATCTCTCCGTTTGTTGCTGATATACTTGATTTACCAATGCAAAATATTAACTTAAAAGCGGTAGTTATAGAATCAGTTAATGATAATAGCCCTGCTATGAGAGTTGGTTTTCAAAAGAAAGATCTTGTTTTGGAAGTAAACGGTATAGCAATAACATCTACTAAACAACTTGAAGAACTACTAAAAACACCAAGAGATGGTTACAAGCTGACGGTAAAAAGAGGGGATCGTACGATAAACATTATATTATCTGGTAATTCCTAATTATAGTATTTCAAATTAATTTCCGTAATTTGTGGCAAAATACAAAATTTAATTATAGATCCTAATATAAGTCAATGTAGGACTGAATTTAAGGGATATAGTTTATTTACGAATGAGATCAAGATTTTATATTTTTTAAATAGGGATCTTATTTTAATTCACTATAATCTTTAATAAAGAATAATAAATCCCTATATAGTAAATTAGTAAACCTAAGGGACAATATTATTTATTTTATGCAAAAATCTTTTACTGATAAAATCATTTCTAAACCTAAACCTTTAGCAGATATGTTACGTCCCTCTAACTTAAATGATGTTGTAGGACAAGAACATTTACTAGGAGAATCGTCACCGCTTAGTTTTGCTATAAATAGCAAAAACATAACTAGTATGATTCTATGGGGACCTCCAGGTTGCGGCAAAACTACTATTGCTAAAATTATTGCTACCAAAGCTAATTTAAAATTCTTTATGATCTCAGCTGTAAATAGCGGAGTTTCTGATTTAAGAAAAATTTTAGATCAAGCACAAACTATTCATAAAAATGGCTCAACCTGCATTTTAATGGTAGATGAGATCCACCGCTATAACCGAGCCCAGCAAGACATATTTCTACCTTACATAGAAGAGGGAAGCATAATATTAATAGGTGCAACTACTGAGAATCCTTCATTTGAATTAAATGCTGCTTTATTGTCTCGCTCCAAAGTGTTTACGGTAAAAAGACTAGATGAAACTAGTTTACTAAAACTGATCGAACGAGCTGAAGAATTTTATAAACAATCATTACCTATTTCTTTTGAGGCAAAGCAAACTTTATGCAAGATTTCTGATGGAGATGGTCGATATTTACTAGGATTATGTGAACAAATACATAGTTATCCTCAAGATAAGATTTTAAGTAGTTCAGATTTGTTAAAAATTTTACATGAGCGCGCTCCTATTTATGATAAAAATAACGATTCACATTATAATTTAATTAGCGCATTACATAAATCTTTGCGCGGTTCTGATGTAGATGCTGCTCTGTATTGGTTAAATAGAATGTTAAATGGTGGCGAGGATAGGCTTTACCTTTTGCGAAGATTAATTCGATTCGCAGTAGAAGATATAGGACTTGCTGACCCTAACGCTCTTATTCAGGCAAATGCGGCAAAAGATGCTTACCACTTTTTAGGTTCTCCAGAAGGAGAGCTTGCAATTTCACAATGTGTTATATATTTGGCTCTAGCACCAAAATCAAATGCCAATTACATGGCATATAAAACTTCTCTACAAGATGCCATACAAACAGGCTCATTGATGCCTCCAAAACACATACTAAATGCTCCTACAAAATTTATGACTGATCAGGGATATGGCATTGGTTACCAGTACGACCACGATAGCAAAGACGGTTTTTCTGGACAAAATTACTTTCCAGATAACATTAATCGCAAACAATATTATCATCCAGTAGAACGTGGTTTTGAAAGAGACATGACAAAAAGAGTCAATTATTTTAATGATTTAAGAAAAAAGAAATCTATTAAAGGATAAAAATTTTTATTTTGTTCCCCAAATACTAGATTCTTGTATCCAGCCTTTTATATTATTAATTTTTATCTCGCACCAAGAATTTTCACATTCAACTAACTCACCAGTTACTCCATTTTGAACTTTTTGTAGAATTGCTGAATTAGATAAAGGAAGGCGATAAATATTTTGAATGTCTGAAACAGATTTTTTATTAGCTGATTTAACTACAGGTCCATTTATCACTACATAACGCTTAGTCGACAACATACCGACATGTACCCAACCAACATCTCCATATAAATCACTAATTTTACGCCAAGTTTCAAATGAAGCAGTAATTTTTACTGGCCAATGTTTACGCTTATATACCCATTTTATAGGATATTTTACACTAGGACCTGAACGAATATTAGCTTCTTTTACTTTGATATTGGCAAATCCTAGTCCATCATCTGAATAAGCATTACCAGCACTTAAGGTCACTACTAAGAGCATAAATGCGTATATTTTTTTATATAAATAAAACTTATTCATAAATCTATTTTAAAATTATTTGCTTATAACTATGGTATCAAAAATAGTACTATTTAATTATTTAACTATATGTTAGATATATTATCCTAATTGAATAATTAACACTTACCTCTTAAATAATAAAATCTTTAATTAGTTGTGGCAATTATGAATTTTGAGTGCGGAAAATATCCTAACATAAGAATGCGTAGAAAACGTTATACACCATGGTTGCGTCAATTGTTGTCAGAAACTAATTTACAGCCAAAAGACTTGATTTTACCTCTTTTTATAAGAGAAGGAAAAAATGAGACTCATACTATTAGTTCACTACCTGGAGTTTATTCTGTTTCTATAGACATAGCTATAAATATTATAAAAGAAGCAAAAGATTTGGGGATTTCTGCCGTAGCCATATTTCCTGTTGTTGATATGCAACATAAAACCGATAATGCTTATGAAGCATATAACCAAGATAATCTCATTTGTCGTGCAGTACGTGAAATAAAGTCACATATTGATGGAATTGGAATTATTTGTGATGTTGCATTAGATCCATATACAAGCCACGGTCATGATGGCTTATTAATTAATGGTTATGTCGATAATGATAGAACTATAGAAGTTTTATGTAAACAATCTCTTACCTTAGCTAATGCTGGGTGCGATATTATTGCTCCATCAGATATGATGGATGGCAGGGTAGGACAAATTCGCAAAGCTCTTGATGAAAATAATTTTATTAATCTTGCTATATTATCATATGCGGTTAAGTATGCCTCAAGTTTATATGCTCCGTTTAGAGATGCAGTTGGGTCTAAAGTAAATTTAAATAACGGTGATAAAAAAACTTATCAAATGGATATAAGAAATAGTAATGAGTCGTTAAGCGAAGCTCTATTGGATATAAATGAAGGTGCTGATATTTTAATGGTAAAACCAGCAAGCTTATATCTTGATATAATCTATCGTATAAAACAAGAATATAAATTTCCAACTTTTGCTTATCAAGTTAGTGGCGAATATTCACAGATAAAGGCAGCAAGTATTAATGGTTGGCTAGATTACGAAAAAGTTATGTATGAGTCTTTAATTGCAATTAAGCGTGCTGGAGCTGATGCAATTTTAACTTATGCGGCTATTGAAATGGCTAAACTTATCAATGACTAGATAGGGGCTATTACCTCAACTAATTTGCTGATTATGCTATTACTTAACGGTCTACCTTTGTCGCTAATTCTTATGCTTTCATTGTCACAATAAATTAGTTTTTCTTTTATTAAATAACTTGGAATTAATTCTAAAGAGAAATTTGGTGCTAAAGATAAAATCTTGTTAGTATTAATTCCTTGGTTAAGCCTCATACCCATTAATATCATTTCTTGTAATTGTACTTTGGTATCTAATATTTCTTTTTGTTGCAGAGTATCTTTTTGTTCTAAAGCAAGAGAAAGCCATTTATCTGGATTATGATGCATCACAAATCCTAGCTTATTTGCATCATAACTTATTCTACTGTGAGCGCCAGGTCCTATACCTAAATAATCTTTATATAACCAATAGGCTAAATTATGTTTTGACTCATACCCTAAACATGCATAGTTTGATATCTCATATTGCATTATGCCCACTTGCTGTAAAGCTTCTTTGGTGTAGAGATATAATTCAACAGATATATCGTCATTAGGAAGGACAAATTTGTTTTTATTATAGTCCGAATAAAACTGTGTACCTTTTTCAATGGTTAACTGATATAAAGATATATGTTTTGCTGCCAATGAAATGGCTAAATCTAACTCTTTTCTCCAAGATTCTAAAGTCTGATTAGGTCTGGTATAAATTAAATCAAAACTAAAATTATCAAAAATATTTTTTGCCATTTTTATAGTATCGATAGCTTCTGTAACAGAATGATTTCTACCTAAAAATTTTAAATCTTGCTCTATAAAAGATTGTACCCCAAGTGACAATCTATTAACTCCAGATTCTTTATAACCAATAAATTTATCTGCCTCTGATGAGGTTGGATTAGCCTCTAAAGTAATTTCTATATCATCAGCAAAATCAAGATTATCTCTTAAATATGAGATGATTCCATTAAGCAAATCAAATGGCATAAGCGAAGGGGTTCCGCCACCAAAAAATATACTAATAATTTTTTTATTCTTAAGATAAGGCAAATATTTCGATATTTGATTGCGATATGCTTTTAACCATAATAAGTATTTTATATCGCTTGCAACATGAGAATTAAAATCACAATAAGGACACTTACTTTTACAGAAAGGCCAATGTATATATATAGCTATATTATTTTCTAAATTATCGCTCATACTTAACTTAAAACACTAATTTTTTTAGTTTATTAAAAGCATCAGTACGATGACTTAAAGATTCTTTTAGTTTTTTAGGCATTTGTGCAAAAGTTTTTTCATAACCATTAGGTATAAAAATTGGATCATAACCAAAACCATTACTTCCGCAAGGAGGAAAATTTAATCTTCCTTCCACTTTACCTTCAACATTTATAACTTCCCCATCAGGCCAGCAAAGAGAAAGAGCGCAAATAAATCTTGCAGACAAATTTTTACTATCTTTTATCTCTTCTGCAATTCTAGACATTGCAGAGTTAAAATCTTTATTTAATCCTGCCCATCTTGCTGAATATATACCAGGCAACCCATTCAAAGCATCAACTTCTAATCCAGAATCATCTGCAAGGGCAGGTAGACAGGTAAGCTTACTATAATATCTAGACTTTATTTCTGCATTTTCAATAAAGCTATTTCCGTTCTCCTCAGGTTCCATAAGATTAAAATTGGTTGCAGCAACTATTTCTATAGCAAAATTATTTAATAGATCAGATATTTCTATTACTTTACCCTTATTATTAGTAGCAATGAGTAACTTGCTTTCTTTAAATTTGCGCATTATATAATAGCTTGTTTTTGAAGATTATTTAATTGTGAAGTTGCCTCTTTAGCTAATTCCAACATACTTAAAAATTGCTCTTGGCTAAAAGGATCTCTTTCAGCTGTTCCTTGAATTTCAATAATTTTATGATTATCAGTTAAAATAAAATTAGCATCAACATCTGCTCGGCTATCTTCAATATATTCAAGATCAACCATAACCTGCCCATTAATAATTCCGCACGATACGGCACCTACCATTGCAGTTATAGGAAATCTTGCAATCAAACCTTCTTTGAGCATTTTCTGGCACGCTCTATGCAAAGCAACATATCCACCAGTAATTGCTGCTGTACGAGTTCCTCCATCAGCTTGAATAACGTCACAATCAATAATAATTTGCCTTTCACCGATTAAATCAAGATTTATAACAGAACGTAAAGACCTTCCTATTAATCTTTGAATTTCCACTGTACGACCACCTTGCTTACCTTTGGCGGCTTCACGATCAATTCTTTTCTCAGTTGAAGCAGGAAGCATTCCATATTCAGCAGTCAGCCAGCCGCTATTAGTTCCTTTTAAAAATCTAGGTATATTATTGTCTATACTTGCAGTACAGATAACCTCTGTATTGCCAAATCTTATTAAACACGAAGAATATGCATTCTTAATAAAATTTGGAGTTATTGATACTGGACGAAGTGAAGCCAAAGGACGTTTATTGCTACGTACGAAACTATTATTCATATTTTTATATTCATATCTAAATAAAATTACTTTTATATCTTGAAAATAAGAAAATAAAGCATAAATATGCTCCATGCAATTAAATAGTAGATTCTTATCTATTAGGGTTAAAGCCTATCTAATAGGAGTCTTATATTATAAATTGCTAGATTTCCAATAAAAATATAAATAATTATAATATATTGCTTAGGTATAATTTATGCATCAAGAAGCCCAAAAAAACGATAATGATTTAGATAATAATCATAATAATGCTAATTATGCAGAAAATAATATAGATGAGCCACAAGCTCCTAAAATTGATTACTTATCTGAAATTCAAAAATATAAGGATAATTGGATTAGAGCTGCCGCTGAAATTGAGAATGTTAAAAGAATTGCTAAGCAAGATATTGAAAAGGCTGCTTTTTATTCTATTGAGAAATTTGCCAAAGACTTAGTTATGGTATTTGAAAATTTATGTAGGGCTAGTGATATTATTAGCGATGAAGATGTAAAAACTGATCCAAAATTACAGAATTTTAAAGAAGGAATTGAACTGACAAAACAAGAAATGCTCTCAACGCTAGAACGTAATAATGTTAAGCGTATACATCCTCCTAAGGGAGAAAAATTTAATCATAATTTACATCAGGCAATATCGCAGATTGAAAGCGACCAAGAAGCAGGAAATATTATAGAAGTAGTACAAGCAGGTTACATTATAAAAGATCGCCTACTTAAACCTGCCATGGTTGTTGTGTCTAAGGCTAAAACGGTTTAAATATTAACTTATAGGCAATCTATACAGTCTGCCGTGAAAAAGGCTACGAGCCACTCTTAGATTAGGCTATATAATATTTTCATGGGAAATAAATTATCAGAAATCAGCAGACTATACATAAAAAACCTCAAGCAGAGAGGCCTTCTCCTGTTCGGATAAGACTCGTTTATGTTTAACCTCTCTTAAATGATAACTAGGTTCACCTCCTACGTCATATCTTATCACATTTTCCTCAAGACATAATATATAAACGCCATTATATAATTGCCAACGAAAGCAATTATTACTTGATTTTTCTAAGTGTTCATCTGGAACTTTACTTCCTAGTGATAGGTGTTGTTTACTTAACATATGAGATAGACTTCCTGTCTTTCATATTATTTAATTAAAAATTAATAAACCAAATAACTATTCAAATTGTAATTTAGCTAAACTAGCATAAAGACCATTTCTTTCAACTAATTCTTGATGAGTTCCCATCTCAACAATTTGCCCTTGATCCATTACAATAATTAAATCAGCTTTTTGAATAGTAGATAATCTATGCGAAATAATTATACTTGTTCTATCTTTTGTCAAAGATTCTATTGCTTGTTTTACTAATTGTTCGTTAGCTGTATCTAAAGCGGAAGTTGCTTCATCAAATAGAAGTATTTTTGGATTACGTAAAAACACCCTAGCAATAGCTATACGCTGTCTTTGTCCTCCAGAAAGTAAAACACCTCTTTCACCAATTTGGCTATTAAATTGGTCAGGTAGTTGCATAATAAAATCGTAACAAACCGCAAGCTTTGTTGCACTTATTATTTCTTCCATAGAAGCATCAGGATTTCCTAACTTAATATTATCTAAAATGCTGCCACTAAACATTGCAGGATCTTGTGTAACCATACTGCAATAATTACGCAATTCCTTAGAGGAAATCTTGCTAATAGGAACATTATCAATTAAAATTCTTCCTTCACTTACTTGATAAAATCTTAATACTAGTTCAAGAAGGGTGCTTTTTCCAGATCCTGAAGGTCCAACTATAGCAACCATTTTTCCTGATTGAATTGTAAAATTTATATTTTGTAGCGCAGCTATATTTGCATTAGGATAAGAGAATGAAACATTCTCAAATGTTATAATAGGGTTATTAGTTAAATTAATATGCTTATCTAAATCAGATTGTTCGATCAAGGATTTCTCATTCATTAACTCGCTTAAGCGTTCTGCTGCTCCCATAGCACGCTGTATATCTCCTGCAACTTCACTTAAACTACCAAAACTTCCTGCAACCATAATTGAATAAAAAATAAATGCTGTTAAATCTCCTGATGAAATTTTTCCAGAAATAACTTGATTACCTCCGATCCAAAGAACAAAAGCTATTGAACCAAATACAAAAGCAATTACTGTAGAAGTTAAAATTGATTTATTTAATAATTTATCATTTATTGCATTCAAGGTTTCTTTGATAATTTGATTAAATTTATTGATTACAACATCTTCATAATTAAAGGTTTTAACTGTTTTGATTCCTTGGATAGTCTCACTAAGATGTGAGTTTATATCTGAGTTATGTTCTTGTACTATTTTAGAAAGCTTACGAACTTTTCGTCCTAAGAATACTAAAGGCATAACTACTAATATGATTACAACAGCTACGATGCTTGCTAATTTATAATTATTGGCAACCATCATAACTAATCCACCAACTAATAAGATAAGGTTACGGCAAGCAACCGAAAAACTACTTGTTAAAATAGTTTGTATAACACTTGAGTCATTATTTATGCGAGATAATAAATCTCCAGTTTTAGTCTTTTCAAAATAATCACATGGTAAGTTAATAATATGTTTATAGAGATCTGTTTTTATTTGAGCGATCGCTCTTTCACTTACATAATTAGTTAAATACACTCTAAAAAATGAACTAACTGCCAATAACAATACCAGCGCAAATACACTCAATAAACCCAAATCAAGCAAATATTCATTATTATGAGAAATACCTTTATCTATTAAAAACCCAATACCTTTTCCTAAGACAAGGATAGAGCCTGCTGCTATGGTCAAGGCAATTAGAGCTCCTAAAAGATGGAATTTATATGGACTAATATATTTTAACCATATATGCGCATTAGATGATTTATTTGTTTTTTCTACTGTCATTGTAAAATTGCCAAAGTATTGTTTTATAAAACTATGATTTAATTACTAGGATTAACCTTTTATTAACAATGATATTGTAATCTTATATAATTGAGCGTTTAATCATTATGAGATTCTACCAAAAGAAAATATGGAATTTTATACAACTATCAATAAAAATATCTATAAAGTAACTCTGGAGGGTAGAACTTCAAGTAGTGACTGTCAGCATGTTGTTCAAGTTGCACGTAGGTTTCTAGATAGTACTTGCGATACTTTAGAGTTCGATTTTTCTAAATTGGACTTACTAGATTCTCTAGGTCTTAGTATAATTTTACTCGTTAAAAACGAATTAGAAGGAAAGGGCGATAAGCATTTTGTGTTAAAACGCCCAGTTGGCAAAGTTCGTCATATGTTTAAAAATTTTAATATTGATAAAATTGTTGAAGTAAAATGGTAAACAATTTCTTGTTCACACTCTAATCATATACTATTATTTCTAACTCATAAAAATAATTTTTTAGCAAAACCATATAGGTAATAGGTTATAAAAGATTGTGTTAAAACAGGAAATTCTTAAGAATTCTGCTATTCTTATAGTAGATGATATAGCAAAAACTAGACAATATTTAGGCTCCCTTTTTAGAGAAGCAGGTTTTAGCAATGTTAGAATGGTAGAAGATAATAACAAAGCTATAGAAATTATTGATAATTGGACACCTAATATAATACTTATTGACCTTAGTAACCCTAACTCTTCATTTGAATGTTTAAATAAAATTAGATCTTTTAAAAAGTTTCAGAATACTCCTGTAATAATCCAAAGTTTTATTTCCTATCAACAAGGAATTGAATTTTCAGATAATACCGAACTAGCTCTAAAACCTCTAGATGCGGAGGAAATATTAATAAGGTCTTATATCAAACTTGAAAAATCAATGTTATCTGCTCGAGAGGAAAAAATTAACAGAGATAATTCTATAGATGGTTTTACATCTCTATCAAAAATCAATTTTATTTTATCTCCCGATCAACAAGTTGGAAATCTTCATAAAATAGAAGACATCTATAAGATAGAAATAACCTCTTATTTACGTGCTCTATCAAGTCTAAGTGGTGATTTTTGGGGAATATTTCCGATTTCAAAAGATGAATTTGCTTTTTATATAGTAGATTTTTGCGGTCATGGTCTTTCTGCTGCTATTAACACATTCCATTTATATAGAATAATGACAGGATATCGCTCTTTAGCTAACAATCCTATGAAATTTATAGAAAAAATAAATAATAAGTTATTTATGGAACTGCCAAGACATGAATATGCAACAATGTTTTATGCGGTTTTAAATGTAGAAAATAATAGTATTAGATATATAACAGCCGCAAATCCTTATCCTTTAGTTATAACTAAAAATGGTGAATTAGAGTATATTTCTCATGGAGAAGGAATTCCTGTTGGTGTCAATAAAGATACTAAATATTATGAAAATAGAATGATCTTAAATAAAGGGGATAGTTTGTTTTTTTATAGTGATGCCCTAATTGAAACAAAAAATAATTTAAACGAGTATCTTGATAGCGATAATTTAAAAAAATTGTTATCTAATTATATAAAAGACAATATTTCATCTAATAAATTATATAATAAAATATTTTATAAATTGCTTGAAAATTTTCAGAAAGAGTATTTCCCAAGACTAGAAGATGATCTTACCATGGTTATGTTAACTAGGTTGTGATAATGATTTCTATAAAGTCGCTTGTGAAAAAGTCTCTTTTTGTTATCCATTAAAGAAAATCATGACTTCCGTTCCTCATTTACGATCAAGTAAACTGCGGTACGGCTTCATAATTTTCTTTCATGTATATTCAAAAATAGCCATTTTAACAAGCATTCACCACAAAATCTTTTGCAAGCTTTTGTAGTTTAGTCTGCTGATTTCTGATAATTTATTTCCCATGAAAATATTATATAGCCTAATCTAAGAGTGGTTCGTAGACTTTTTCACGGCAGACTATAAATCTCTTGCTATTAGCTCTTCTAAAGTTTGTGGTTTTCTTATAATTTTATAGCTTCCTTCATCAACCATCACTTCCGCAATAAGAGGTCTGGTATTATAGGTACTACCCATAACCGAACCATAAGCCCCACTAGATCTTATAGCTAATAACTCATTAGATTGCATTAAAGGAAGTTTGCGATCTCTAGCAAATACATCTCCAGTTTCACAAATAGGTCCTACTATATCTACATTTATCTCATCTCGCGATTTATTTTGTATCACAGGAATAATTTCATGGTATGCTTCATACAGAGCAGGTCGAATCAAATTATTCATAGCTGCATCGATGATAATAAAATGATTGGTTGCACTAGATTTCGTATATATAACCTTGCTAATTAGAATACCGCTATTACCAACTATTAATCTTCCTGGTTCAAATATAAGTTTACAATCTAATCCGCTAACTACGTCTATTACCATGTTTGCATATTCTTCTGGAGAAGGAGGAATTACATTAGTATATGGAATACCTAGCCCGCCTCCAAGATCCAGATGAGTAATTTTATGACCATCTAATCTTAGTTGTTTTACTAATTCTACAATCTTAGTAAATGCTGTTCTAAAAGGATAAAGATCCGTCAATTGCGAACCAATATGAACCGCAACACCTTGAACTTTTATATTAGGCAAGCTCGCCGCCAATTTATATATTGCTCTTGCCTCATCATAATTAATACCAAACTTATCATGACTGCGACCTGTAGAAATTTTATGGTGAGTTTTTGCATCTACATTTGGATTTATTCTAAAGGCGATTCTAGCTTCTTTATTTAAGCCACTAGCAACCTGACTTATAGCATATAATTCCGCCTCAGATTCAATATTAATTTGCATAATATCATTACGCAATGCAAAGCCTAACTCTTCTTTTGTTTTACCTACTCCAGAATAAACAATTTTATTAGTTGGAATGCCAGCCTTTATGCATCGCATAATTTCACCTTGCGATACCGCATCTGCTCCACTGCCTAATTGAGCTAAAATTCTCAGTACAGATAAATTATCATTTGCTTTCACAGCATAACAAATTTGATGATCAATATTTTTAAAACCAGATTCAAAAACCCTATAATGCCTAACTATTGTTGCTTTGCTATAACAATAAAATGGAGTAGGTACATGTGAAGCTATCTCTGTTAGCGCAACATTTTCTGCATATAAAGTTGCATTTTTATAATTAAAATGATCCATATTTTCTTAATCGTTATCGTGTTCGGAATCTTGTTCAGATTGTTCTTTAGTTTCTTTATGATTAGGATCATCAGGCAAGTATAATCTTCCTTTAACTCCACAAGCAGAAATGCTAGTCATTAAAATTAAACTAATTAACAAAATTAATATTTTAGAGAGAGTTTTATTGTTCATAAAATTTTCTCATTTCTTTAATCATTTTTCTTACATTATCTGGGGCAGTGCCACCATAACTAGTACGAGAATTGACAGAATTTTCTACGCCTAGTACCTTATAAACATTACTATTTATACTAGGTTCAATTTGTTGCATTTTTTCCAAGGGAAGATCCTCAAGGTTGCAGTTACTAGCACTAGCCAATTTTACAATTCTTGCTACAATAGAATGACTCTTTCTGAATGGAATATTCAAATTTTGTACTAACCAATCCGCAAGGTCTGTTGCTGTAGAGTAACCATGTGATGCAGAAGCTTTCATTTTATCTTTATTAACTTCCAAATCCTGCACCATTCCCGTCATAGCAGCTACACATAAAGATATATTATCTACTACGTTAAATACCTGCTCTTTATCTTCTTGTAGATCTTTACTATAGGCCAAAGGCAAACCCTTTAAAGTAGTTAGCAAAGCCATTAAAGATCCATAAATTCTTCCTGTTTTACCACGAACTAATTCTGCTGCATCAGGATTGCGTTTTTGTGGCATAATTGAACTTCCTGTAGTAAATGCGTCAGATAATTTAATAAAAGAAAATTCTTGGCTAACCCATAATACAATTTCTTCGGCAAATCGAGACAGATGCATTGCTACCATTGATGCGCAATAAATAAAATCAATTGCAAAGTCACGATCTGATACTGAATCTATAGAGTTGCGAGTAGGTTCATTAAAATCAAGTAATTTGGCGGTCATTCTTCTATCAATAGGAAAAGAAGTTCCAGCTAATGCAGCAGCACCAAGAGGACATTCATTTAACCTTTTAATAGCGTCCTTAATTCTAAAGCGATCTCTACCAAACATTTCTACATATGCCATTAAATGGTGACCAAAAACTACAGGTTGGGCTGATTGTAGATGAGTATAACCTGGCATAATAGTATCTGCATTTTGTTCGGCGCGATCCATCAAAGCACTTTGTAATAAATAAAGACCGTGATCTAAATGCTGCATTTGTTTTCTTACATATAGTTTAAAATCAACCGCAACTTGATCATTACGGGAACGGGCTGTATGTAATCTACCAGCTGAATCACCGATCAATTCTTGCAATCTTGACTCAATATTCATGTGAATATCTTCAAGTTCTTTCTTAAATTGAAATTTACCACGATAAATTTCTTTATTTATTTGGTTTAAGCCATGTAAGATTTCTTCACCATCTTTGCTGGAAATAATTTTCTTTTTTACCAGCATAGTACAATGGGCTATTGATCCTTCAATATCTTGATCCGAAAGGCGATAATCAAAATCTATTGATTGATTAATCCTTTCCATTATCTCTGCAGGACCTGTACTATATTGACCACCCCACATAGGGTTAGCTTTAGTAGATGATATATTATTATTATCCTCAGTCATAGGCTAAAAAACGCTAAATTACAGTTAGTTTTAATTACCCCTGATAATATGCATATATTTAACAGTATCAAGCTATTTTTGAATATTATTCTCTGACTGAGCAATAGATTGCTTAATTCTTGCCAGATCAAGTCTAAAACTATCATAATCTGTAAAAGACTTTGGCATAAAAATCATTATTTTATTAGATTCTTTTTTAGAATTAACTAATATAATCTCTAAAAAGAATTTCTTTACTTCTTTAATAGAAACAATCTCTGAAAATTGAATTTTTGTGGTATATTGAACAATACTATCTTCATCTATAGAAACTATAATATTATCTTTTATTTTAACAGCAAAGAACCATATTAATGGTATAAGTATAATAGGATAAGCTATATCAAAGCTGATCTTATCACCGCCAAATATCATACCTATAAAATTATAAATCAGCGTAACAAAAGATATAACTACCAAACCTATGGTTATTCCTACAACTATATGCTTAAATTTATATTTATAATCATTTCTCATAATAACAAATCTTTACGTAATTGTGGTTGCGATCCAATCTTAATCTCAAGATTGTTAATAAATTCTTTTATATTTATAATATATTTTGGAAATAATATAGATATGCAATTATCATTGCTCTTATCAACAAAATTAATTGCAGGAATAACAAAATAATAGTTTTTGTTATCCTTATATTCTAACTTAGAAAATTCTATAAAAACATCTCTATATTTACCAAATTTTCTGTAAAAAGCTCTAATACCATTTTGCTCAATCGTAATCGGAGGGAATATGATAGACATAAACACCACTAATATTGATAGAGTAGGTGATATTACAATCAATGGAAATTTGAAAATATTAAGAACGTTAATCCAACCGTTAACATTATTATACAGAGAAATAATGAATATTATATTCAACAAAGTAAGAATAATAAAAAATAAGTGATAAAAATTATAATTATATTTTACAGATATGTACTGACTATCGGTCATATTAATTTTACTTTAGCTCTATAGGTTAGAAGGTTAATTATAGTGCAAAATTATGAAGTAACAAAGTATTTTATAGAAAAAATAAACCAAAAAATAGAACCCATAACATATGTGCTATAGGTTCTATAATGTATATTATGGAAAATAAGATATATTATCTAGCTTGTCCTTGATTGGCAATCTTAGCAGCTTGTGCTTGTGTCAAGTTAGCACTAACAGCATCTGCGCCACGTTGTTCATATGCTGCTGGATCTTGTATACCGCTAATTCTTAAACTTTCGTGATAAGTTGATGCCACTTTAAATCCTTCGACTTCTTGCAGTTCTTGCGGATTGATAAAAGATTTTTTAAATTTATTCATAGTGCTAGAAAATCCAGAAACTATTTTATGTGCAGCGTCTGCGCCACGTTGTTCATATGCTGCTGGATCTTGTATACCGCTTTTGCTTAAACTTTCCTGATAACTTCCTTTTACTGCAAAGCTTTCATATCCTCTTGCTGCTTGTAAAAAAATTGTTTTAACTGCCTTAAACACTTTATCCTCCTAATATATAATTATTAAATAGTTTATCTAAACGATCTAACCATTTTAATAGTTTTCGTCAAGCAAGCTTTATATTTTACTTATCTTCTAAGATTAGTTATATTAATTAAAAATATAATCAATATAGCAATATAGGTAAAATAATGAATATAAATCCTTTTATCGATTTGATTGCAATGTTAATGCAATTTTATAATTTTCTATTAATTTCTTATATCATTATAACTTGGTTAACCCATTTTAATTTACTTAATCAATATAGTCCTACCGTAATAAAAATAGCAGATTTTTTATATCGCATTAATGAGCCAGTACTTCGTCATGTCAGAAAATTTATTCCAACTTTAAATGGTATAGATTTATCTCCCATAGTAGTTTTTATTTTACTACGCTTTATTAACAGCGTTCTTTATAGTTATTTTTACGTTAAATAATCTATCTAATATAAATTATACATTTTAAGTATATATTTAAGATAAAATTATTAATGTTTTAGACATAAATTCGCGTCTATATAAAACCGCAACCACAAAAATAGTTACCAATATAAATATTACGGCATTAGCATACCAAGCAAGAACTGCGGTTAAGAAATATAATGAACGCATACCTGCATTAAAATGCCTTGCAATATTGGAAAGCATAGTTGCAGTTTTATTAACATAACGAGTCTGTCTTTTTAGGTCTTCAATAATATCTGTTTTTTCTTTATTTACAGGAGCAGCAGCAATTAAAACTAATACATAATTAGATTGTCTTATTACCCACGTAAATTTAAAGAACGCAAAAATAATAACAACAGCAAGCAATGTAATTTTAGTAAGTAAAATTAGATTAGCCTCATTTAAAAGCGAAGCCTTATTCATCATACCGTTATTGACTATAAATACTAAACAAGCAAGCATCATTATCAAGCAAAAAGATGAAAATATTGTTGCAGTTCTAATTAAATTAGAAACAATTGCAACATCGCTAGCGCGATTGGTTCTTTTGATAAGATTTTTTATCCACTGTAATCTATAGCGATGCACAACTTTAGATAGATTATAACTCTCACCCTGAAAATTAGGCAAGAAAGCATATCCGTACCAACAAGCAATAAAAAATATTACAGCGATCCAGTCCAAATAACTCAAAGCATTCAACATTGTAATTACCTATATAAAATGTATCAGAATAAAAAAACAACTTTAATATCCTAAGAGTTTCTTAGTTGCCAAGGTTATATCTTCTTGACGCATTAAAGCTTCTCCAACTAAGAATGAAAAAATACCTTTTTCATTCATTTTGAGTATATCGCTATGATTATATATTCCGCTCTCACATATCACAATATGTGTTTGTGGTATCAATTTAATTAATTCAAAACTAGTGTCAAAATTGACCTCAAAATTTTTTAAATTACGATTATTTATACCAATTAGCCTACTTTCTAATTCAAGTGCTTTTTCTAAATCTTCTTGATTATGTATTTCAACCAATACATCTAGACCCAATAAAAAAGCTATAGCTTCTAGTTCTTTTGCTTTTTCTATATCTAGACATGCCATAATTAGCAAAATACAATCTGCACCTAATAATCTTGCTTCAAAAACTTGATAAGGATCAAGCATAAAGTCTTTTCTAAGTATTGGTAGTTGGCACGCATATCTAGCAATAAGCAAGTGATCATTATGACCGAGAAAATATTTTTCATCTGTTAAAACAGATAAGCATGTTGCACCACCTTTTTCATATGCTTTTGCTATAGAATCAGGGTCGTAATTTTCTCTAATTAAACCTTTACTTGGAGAAGCTTTTTTTATTTCAGCAATTAAAGCATTTTCATGATTATTTATTTTTCTTAACAACGCATCTGTAAAGCCTTTAGTGGTGGGTAAATCTTTTATCATATCGTTGATTTCAGCAAGATTTACTTTTTCCTTGCGTAATTTTATATGCTCTAATTTATATTCACATATTTCTTTTAATATATCATTTTGTCCAGACACTTTAATATCTCACCTAAAACTTTATTTACGAACAATAATTTACTAATTTATTAAGAATAGCATTAGCCTTACCACTTTCAAGAGAATTTTGAGCCATGCTAATTGCTTCACTTAGATTTTTTGCTTTGCCAGCAATAACTAAACAAGCAGCAGAATTAATGATCACTATATCACGATAAGCTGGGTTATTGTTAGGAGAAGAAAGCAATATTTTTAACTGATCAGCATTATATCGCACGTCCCCTCCTTGCAATTGGTCTTTCCTATACAAAACCATGCCATAGTCAACAGGATTAATTGCAAATTGACTAATATGTCCATTATTTAATTCTGCAACGTAAGTCTTACCAGTAACCGTAATTTCATCTAGACCATCTTCACCATGAACAACCCAAGCTCTAATACTACCTAACTCTTGCAAAACATTTGCTATAGGAAGCAATAATTCTTTATCATAAACTCCCATTAATTGATACTTAACTCTAGCTGGATTACATAATGGTCCTAAAAGATTAAATATTGTTCTTGTAGCAAGATCCTTTCTAATCTTAGCAAGATTTTTTAAAATAGGATGATATACAGGAGCCATAAAGAAACCTAAATTAATTTCATTTACAGCTCTAATAGTAAGATCATCACTACAGTCTATTTTTACTCCCAAATGTTCTAAAACATCACTAGAGCCAGATTTTGAAGATACCGAACGATTACCATGTTTAGCAACTTTTACTCCGCAGGCTGCAACTACTAAAGATACAGCAGTAGATATATTTAAACTAGATGAATTATCACCTCCAGTTCCACATACGTCCATAACATCATCTGGAAGAGAAACTATTTTAGCATGAGATATAATAGCATTAGTTGCACCAATAATTTCACTTATAGACTCTTTTTTATTTTTTAGTGAAATAAGTAATTCTTTTATTTCTTCCTCACTAACTAAACCTAAAATAACCTGCTTAAAAACTAACTCAGCTTCTAGTTGAGTTAGATTAGAACCGTCTTTTATTTTGTTTAGATAAAAGCTAAAATTATGGTTAGGTAACATTATTTAATTACTTTCCTTGGCAATAGCAGAGTTAATTAATGTTTCATTCTCCTTAACAGGATATATGTTTCTTAGATAATATATATATTGATGTATAATATCACCTAACATTTCTCCTCTAATCTCTTCTTTCATACTGGCAAGATATTGATCAATATCTGCTTTATCAATTTGTTTAATTTGGTTTAATTGCGCAATTAAATAAGATCCATCATTTGCAACATAAGCAGAACTAGTTGCGCCAATTTTATTTTTAGAAAATA
>CAZTUN010000003.1:21235-49304 GCA_964616845.1 uncultured Rickettsiales bacterium
TTCGTTCTTATCATTATTAATTGGAGAAATGTGCGCAAGTACATAATATATTTCTCAATTTTTGAGTCTATTTTTTATTTTTAGAAAATATATCATTAATTAAACCATCTGGATATGTAATCTTAGGTGAATTAGATAAATTATCATTAGAAAATCTTTTCAGAATTTTATCTTTATGAATCTTTACTCCATTTAAAGATTTTAAATTAGCAAATTCTTTTGGATCTTTAGCAACTTTTTTTGACCACTGATCTGCAAATTCCTTTAACTTTGTCTCCATACGTTCTTGCTTGAATAATTGAACTGCTAAGCCTTTAACTTCATCAAGAGGTTTTATTCTTGGTAAGGTTACTTGAGTAACTTTAAATATAACAAAATTATTATCAGCTATGTTAATAACCGAAGATTCAACGTCAACATTTTGCTTAAATATCAAAGGCAGTAAAGTAGATGGATCAGGAAGTGCAACCTTACTACCATTTGCAGCTAAACCTTCTTTGGTAATTGGCTCAGTAGTGGAAATTATTAAATTAAAATTCTTAGCAATTTCATCTAAAGTCTTCCCTTCAGATATTTGTGTTTCAATATCATTATTAAACTTATACAACGCATCATAGGTTTTGTTATGTAACAGTTCATTACGAATTTGCTCTCTAACCTCAACTAACGATTTTTCTCGTGCTGGAATTATTTCTTTGACTATAAAAATATGCCAGCCTAAAGTACTTTTTATTGGAGTACTTACAGTATTTTTTGCTAAATCAAATACTTGCTGTCTTAATTCTTTAGGTAATCCACTTTTCTTAACGTTGCCTAATTCTATTTTTCCACTAACAGATTTTTTTGCTAAAATATTTTTATAGGCTTCTTTTGCCGCATTTTCATCGTTGAATAGATATTGATCTACAATGCGAGATTCTTCCTCAGTAAATTCATTTTTATGGCTATTATATTCTTTTTCTATATCCGTCTGTGTAATTACGACATTCTTTTTTATAAAATTAAGATCAAATTTTATATAAGAAATTTTTCTTAGCTCTGGAACTGAAAATTTTGTATTATTGTTATTATAAAATTGTACCAACTCAGTATCAGTAGGATTTATATTGCTTTGGATATAATTATGAGGAATAACAATTATATCGGCTTGTCTTTGCTCATATCTATGTAACATAAGCGGCTTAGTATAAGTTTCTCCTATAGGAAGAGTAACATTAAAACTATTCATAAACAGTGATGTTGCAATATTATCTCGCAACATTTCGATATAACGGTCTTGGTTTAAGCCCTTACTTGCTAATAATCTATTAAATATCTCTTTTGAGAAATTACCCTTCTCATCATAAAAGAATTTAGTATTTAATATTTCTGCCTTTATTAAGTCATCACCTACACTAATTTTTAAATTATTCACCCGCTGTTTTATTAACTCATCATTTACCATTTGTTCAAGTAATGCACGATCTTCGCCTGCTTGCTTAAGCGATAGCATCGTTACATTATTGCCATAGGATTGACGTAACTGCTCTAACCTTCTTTCTAATGCAGATCTATATTCATAATAACTAATTTCAGCACTGCCTATTTTTGCTACAACTTGCTTACCAGATCCTCTAAAGATATCTCCAATTCCCCACACAGCAAAAACTACTGCTAAAAAAAAGAAAAAGGCCTTAACTACTAAACTTTTAGAATAATTCCTCATACTTGCTAACATACTAAACACCTTTTAAATAAGCTGGAGATGATCTACCATCAAAAAATCGTTGCTATAACATAAAAGCTGGAAAATTGTATGACAACTTTTATTTTTGCTTAAATCTATTATTATTACGTAATAATTATTTGCTTCTCTTAGAGAATTTTAATATAAGTTGCATCTTTTATAATTTGTAACCTTAATTTAAAAAAATATACACCCATATAACTTATGCATAATGCCAAGAATAAATTGATAGTTGCAAATTGGAAAATGAATGGTTTACGTTCTGATGCTGTAAATTTTCTTAAAGAACTTAGTAACAATATAAACATAAACAGCAGCCATGTTACAAAAGATATAGTAATATGCCCTCCTTTTACGTTAATAGCAGAATTTTCTAGAAATTCTTTACCTAAAAATTTTCATATCGGGGCTCAAAATTGTAGCCACGAAATTAACGGCGCATATACTGGCGATATAAGTCCACAACAATTAAAAGATCTTGGTTGCAGTTATGTAATACTTGGTCATTCAGAACGAAGAGCTCAGCATCACGAAACAGATAACCTCATCAAAAATAAGGCACTATCTGCGCATAATCAAGGATTATCGGTTATAATATGCATAGGAGAAACCTTAGAAGAAAACAAGAATAACCTTACCAAAAACATTCTGAAAAATCAGATACTTAGCTCTCTCCCCTCTTCTGCTAACAGCACAAATACTATAATTGCCTATGAACCTATCTGGGCAATAGGTAGCGGAATTACTCCATCTAACCTTGAAATTAGCCAGATTCATAGGTATATATATCAAGTATTGAGTTCTGAGATGCCTATGTTTGATGAGAATACTCGCATAATATATGGAGGCTCTGTAAACGAAATTAATGCTGAAAGTTTACTTTCAACCCCTAATATAGATGGTTTATTGGTAGGTAAAGCTAGTTTAAATATAGCAAATTTTATAAAAATTATTAATTCAATAACAAATTAAAGATTATATACTCAGAGAAGGAATTATCATGTTAAGTGTTTTATTGGTCATACAAGTTATAATAGCTGTTTTTTTAATTGCCATAATTCTTATTCAAAAAAATAATAGCGATGGCGTTTCTGGTCTTGGTGGCGGAGCAAGTAACTCACTATTTACTACTAAAGCAAGTGCAAATATATTAACCAGAACAACAGCAATATTAGCATTTTGTTTTATGGTAAATTGCCTTGCCATGGCAACAATTTCCGCTAGAAAATCTAGCAATAATAGTGACTTCCTTGATAGTAAACCTAATTCAAATTCTCTTATTCCTAATGCTACTAAACCACTAACAAAAGAACCTGCTGGCGCAAAAAATAATACAAATGGTAGTAAACCTATATCTGCTCCACTTGCAAATTAATTTTTAATATAAAATATAGTAATTATAACTTCTAAAAATAACGTAAAATTAAAAAAAGTTGTATATCGATGGTTAGATTTATATTTATAACAGGTGGCGTTGTATCTTCTTTAGGCAAAGGTTTAGCTTCAGCAAGCTTAGGTGCACTTCTTCAAGCACGCGGATATAAAGTTAGATTAAGAAAATTAGATCCATATTTAAATGTTGATCCAGGAACAATGAATCCTAATCAACATGGTGAGGTATATGTAACTGAAGATGGTGCTGAAACAGATTTAGATCTTGGTCATTATGAAAGATTTACAGGAGTTAATTCTTTAAAAGGTGATAATGTTACTACTGGACAAATTTATTCTAAATTACTTGCTAAGGAACGTCGTGGTGATTATTTAGGAGGGACTGTACAAGTAATTCCTCATGTAACAGATTTAATTAAAGAATTTATCCTTAACGATACTAAAAATACTGATTTTGTATTATGTGAAATTGGTGGAACTGTTGGAGATATTGAGGCTTTACCATTCTTTGAAACTATTCGCCAACTTGGTAATGAATTAGGTAAAAATAAGGCTATATATGTTCATCTTACTCTAGTTCCTTATCTACCATCTGCAAAGGAGTTAAAAACGAAACCTACTCAACATTCTGTAAAAGAACTACGTGAGATAGGTATTCAGGCAGATATTATATTATGTCGTGCCGATCGTGAAATACCAGAATCCGAAAAAAGAAAAATAGCTTTATTTTGTAATGTTCCTCAAGAATGTGTAATTTCAGCCTTAGATGTTAAAAGTATATACTCTGCGCCTGTTAAATATCATGCTGAAGGATTTGATACGAAAAAAGACTTATCTCTTCAAGACGAAGTAAATATTGCAATAGTTGGAAAATATACTGGTTCATCAGATGCTTACAAGTCTCTAATTGAAGCACTTCATCATGGCGGAATGAGCAATAACGTTAAAGTGAAAGTTGTTTGGATAAATTCCCGCACATTTCGTAAAGAAGATGCTTCTAACAAATTAAAAAATATTAATGCAATACTGGTGCCAGGTGGCTTTGGCAATGATGGGACTAAAGGTAAAATTGCAGCCATTACTTATGCTAGAGAAAATAATATTCCATTCTTTGGTATATGTCTTGGTATGCAACTAGCCGTAATAGAGGCTGCACGTAATTTAGCAAAAATTGAAGATGCTGATTCAACAGAATTTGGTTCAACTAAAAACCCTGTAATTGACCGCATGTTAGAATGGTTACATGAAGGTAAAAAACAGACCAGATCAGTTGATTGTAACTTAGGAGGAACGATGCGTCTTGGAGCATATAAATGTAAAATTACTCCAAAGACTCTTGCACATAAAATTTACAAAGAGGAAGTTATAAGTGAGCGTCATCGTCATCGTTATGATGTAAACACTGCCTATCAAGAAAGACTGGAAAAAGCTGGCTTAGTATTTTCTGGAATGTCTGATGATAATTTACCTGAGATAATAGAACTACCATCACATCAATGGTTTTTAGCAGTTCAATTTCATCCAGAACTAAAATCAAGACCTTTTGATGTACATCCATTATTTAAGTCTTTTATTGCTGCCGCAAAAAAGAATATAAAAAAAGAACAATAATAAAAGGCATTTATTATGACTAACAAAATTATAAAAATATCTAATGATGTAACTTTTGCAAATAATTTACCTTTTGTATTAATTGCAGGTCCTTGTCAAATTGAGTCAAGAGATCATGCTATTGATATGGCTGGAAAAATTAAAGAGATAACTGATAAATTAAATATTAAGTTAATTTATAAAAGTTCTTTTGACAAAGCTAATCGTACCAGTATTAGTGGCAAGCGTGGAGTTGGTTTAGAAAAGTCTCTACAAATATTTAGTGAAGTAAAAAAAACTTTTTCACTACCAATTCTTACAGACGTACATGAAAATGAACAATGTGCTCAAGTTGCTCCCGTAGTTGATATATTACAAATACCTGCTTTCTTATGCAGACAAACTAATTTGCTAGTGGCAGCAGCTAAGACTGGTCGTATTATTAACGTTAAGAAAGGACAATTTCTTGCTCCATGGGATATGCAAAATGTTGCAAAGAAAATTGAAGATTCTGGTAATAGTCAAATATTACTCACAGATCGAGGAACTAGCTTTGGGTATAACACGCTAGTATCTGATATGAGAAGTTTTCCTATAATGGCTCAGACAGGATATCCTGTAATAATTGATGCAACCCACTCTACCCAACAACCAGGTGGTATGGGAGCAAGCTCTGGAGGAGAAAGAAAATTTGTTCCAACTATTGCTAGAGCCGCTGTTGCGGTTGGCGTGGCAGGAGTTTTCATGGAAGTTCATCAAGATCCTGATAATGCCCCTAGTGATGGTCCTTCTATGGTCATTTTGAATCAGCTAGAATCTATTTTAACTCAACTAGTTGCAATAGATTCCGTTATTAAGAAATTTTAATTTTATTATGGATAAGTAAAGTTATGACTAATATTACTAATGTTAAAGCACGTGAAATTATTGATAGTAGAGGAAACCCTACCATTGAGGTAGATGTAATTTTAAAAGATGGTAGCTTTGGGCGTGCTGCAGTTCCAAGCGGAGCATCTACTGGATCTTTAGAAGCCCTTGAATTAAGAGACGGAGATAAAAATCGTTATCTTGGAAAAGGCGTTTTAAAGGCAGTACAAAATGTAAATAGTGAAATTTCTAAAGCAATTAATGGTCTTGATGCATTAGATCAGCAAAATATTGATAATGTAATGATTAATTTAGATGGAACTGATAATAAAAAGCGTCTGGGCGCTAATGCTATACTTGGCGTTTCACTGGCAGTAGCTAAAGCTGCCGCTGCTTCTAAGCATCTTCCTTTGTGCGAATATCTTGGTGGCAATGCCAATAAAAAGATGCCTGTTCCTATGATGAATATAATTAATGGTGGGCAACATGCAGATAATGCTATAGATATTCAAGAATTTATGATTATGCCTTTTGCCGCAAGTAATATTAATGACGCCATTCGTATAGGCTGCGAAGTATTTCATAATTTAAAAAAACAACTTCATGATGCTGGTCATAATACTAATGTCGGTGATGAGGGAGGATTTGCTCCAAATTTAAATAGCCCAAATCAAGCTCTAGATTTCATTATAAAATCTATTGAAAAAGCTGGATATAATCCTGGCACAGATGTTGGAATTGCTTTAGATGCCGCATCTTCAGAATTTTATAAAAATGGAAAATATGTTCTTGAGGGCGAAAATAAAGTCTTAAACTCTGATGAAATCATCAGATACTACGAAGAACTAATTAATAAATATCCTATTTATTCCATTGAAGATGCTATGAGCGAATCAGATCATGAAGGCTGGAGAAATATTACTAAAGAACTAGGAAATAAAGTTCAGTTAGTTGGCGATGATTTATTTGTAACTAATCCAAAGATTTTTCGACAAGGCATAGATAATAAATTAGCTAATGCTATTTTAATCAAAGTAAATCAGATAGGTACATTAACTGAAACTTTGGAAGCAATACAAATGGCTAAGCAAGCAAATTACAATGCCATAGTTTCGCATCGCTCTGGTGAAACGGAAGACTCCACAATAGCCCATATAGCAGTTGCTACTAGTTGTGGTCAGATAAAAACAGGTTCTTTATCTCGCTCTGATCGTTTAGCTAAATATAATGAATTAATCAGAATTTCTGAAGTACTAGAAAATAAGGTTAGTTATACTGGCAGAAGTATTATTGAAAAAATAATAAAATAAAGCTATAATAAACAGCCCTAGTCTTTATTTCGTCTATTAATTGTAAATGATTTGCTATGCAAGGTATGCGTTATGCGTTCTATAAAAAAAACAAAAAGCACCTTAATCCCAACTAGTATATTTTTCTTGCTTGTTATCTATTTTTGTTATCAAGCAATTACTGGTGATCATGGTTTACTTGCTTATATAAGTCTTAATAATCGCGTTCACGAATTGAGTATAGCAGCAGATCGTATCCATTCAGAGAGATTGGAACTTGAGCATAAAGTATCCTTGCTCAAGCCTTCGTCTTTAGACCTTGATATGCTTGAAGAACAATCAAGAAAATTACTTGGTTATGCCCATAAAGACGAAACTGTACAAAACTTTCCTATCTCTAAAAAATAAATAGGTTTTTTCAATGAACTATATAAGAAAAATAAGCCTTTTGGTTATAGCTATAATTATAGTTTCTTCTTGTAAAAACATAAGTAACGCAAATTCTATTAATACTGTGGAAGATTTTCATCAATGGGAAAGTCGTTTTAAAAATAAAGCAAAATTAGCAGGAATAACTTCTGAAACTTTAAATAAATTTTCTGATAATTTAGAGTATTTACCACGTGTAATTAAATTTGATCGTACCCAACCTGATAAAACTAAAACTTTTCAAAAATATATAAAATCTATTCTAACTCCACAAAGAATTCAGGATGCTAAAACCGCCTATATCCAAAACTATTCTTTATTAAACCAAATATCTCAGCAATATTCTATAGATCCTAGCGTTATTATAGCTCTTATTGCAATTGAAAGTAATTTTGGAAAGATAACAGGAAAATTTAATATCTTAAATTCTCTTGCTACATTAAGTTACGAAGGAAGACGGAAAGAATTTTTTGAAAATGAATTAATTTATGCGCTAAAAATAGTCCAACAAGAGCAAATTGATCCTAAGAATTTAAAAGGTTCTTGGGCTGGGGCAATGGGGCAAATTCAGTTTATGCCTTCAAGTTTTATAAATTTTGCAGTAGATTATAACAATGATAATCATCGTGATATTTGGTTTAGTAATGCAGATATATTTGCTTCTGTTGCTAATTATTTAAAACAAGCTGGCTGGAATAATAATTTGTATTGGGGTATAAAAGTAAAAATTCCTCACAATTTTGACAATAAATTAATAAATCTATCTGTAAAAAAATCTTTGCAAAGCTGGCAAGAACTAGGTATCATTAGAGCTGATAAGTCTAACAAGTTGCTCTTTAATTCTTTAGAGCAGCTGTCTTTAATAAAACCTACTGGGTTTGTGAATTATGGTTATTTAGTTTCAGATAATTATAGAGTTATTATGAAATGGAATCGTTCAACTTATTTTGCAACCACAGTATTTATGCTAGCTGACTCAATTAGAAAGACTAGCAAGCCGTGAGATTCAAATTCATGGTTATATTATTAACCATTAGGTTGAGAGAGAAAAATGACTATTAGAACTATACTGATTGCCTTTAAGAAAGTATTATTAAAAGAGATTCATATAAATAAATTTAGTATTTTTTCGTCTTTTATAATCATTATGCTGACTTCTTCTTTATATTCGTGTGGAATATATCGCAGTGCTGATCGTAAACGTGTCGAGAATGGTTATTTTAAAGTTGGTAACCCTTATATAATTAATGGTAGAACTTATTATCCTAAAGTAGATAATGAGTATGATGAAATAGGCACGGCATCTTGGTATGGACCTACTTTTCATGGCAATAAAACAGCAAATGGAGCTACTTTTAATACTGGATCTATGACTGCTGCGCATCGCACTCTACCACTACCTAGCGTGGTTAGAGTAACAAATCTTGAAAATAATCGTAGTGTATTGGTTGTAGTTAATGATCGTGGACCTTTCTCAAAAGATCGTATTATTGATGTATCAAAGAAGGCTGCCGAGGCTCTTAATTTTAGGACTAAAGGCACTGCTCGTGTAAGAGTTCAATTTTTAAGAGATAGAACCGAAAAACTTCTTGCTGAACTTGGTTATGATAGTAAAAAATTACTTGCCAAAAATGATAAAAATATTAATTCACTGAACTCTAGTACAAAAACAGTACCAGTTAATATAGCACAAAATGATCTTAATCATCAGACTGTAACTACTAATAATTTAGCATCTACAACCAAATTAGAAGATTCCCAAATAAAATTGGTAAATTCTAATAATATCAATCAACCAACATCTAAAGAGATTTATATTAAAGCTGGTACTTTTGGTATAAAAACTAATGCACAGAAAGTTGAAAATGATTTAAAAAAACTTGGAAATACTAAAATAAGTAATATCAATGTTAAGGGTCGTAATTTATATCAAGTCTGGTTAGGACCATGGCTTGACAAGGATTCCGCTAATAATATATTACAAAAAGTTAATGATCTAGGTCATGAAGGAACACTAATAGTAAGCAGCCAATAATTGGCTTTGTAGCCCCTTTATAGTTATAATAAAATAAAAGGATAATCTATGTCTCAAATAAAATATATTTCATTTATAGCAGTTGCAGCATTTTCTTTGCAATCATTTGCCTTTGATACAAAAGCACGCCAAGCAATTTTAATGGATTATACTACAGGTCAAACTCTTTATGATTTTCATGCTTCAGACAAAATGTATCCTTCTTCAATGACTAAAATGCTTACTGTTTATATTGCTTTTGAACAACTAAAGAAAAAAATATTTAAATTAGATGATACTTTTCTTGTTACAAAACAAGCATGGCAAATGGGCGGATCAAGAACTTTTTTGAAATTAGGTGAGCGTGTAAGTATCGAAATATTACTAAATGGTATTATTATACAATCTGGAAATGATGCAGCAGTTGCTCTAGCTGAAGGCATAGCAGGAAGCCAAGAAGCTTTTGCAAAAAAAATGAATGAAACGGCTAAAAAACTTGGCTTAAAAAATTCAAATTTTACTAATCCTGACGGTTGGCCAGATCAACAGCATTATTCAACCGCAGAAGATTTAGCGATAGTTGCACGTCATATAATCAAGGACTATCCAGAATATTATCATTATTTTTCAAAGCTTGAATATACTTATAATAATATAAAACAACCAAATCGTAATTTGCTTATTGCTCGTAATATTGGAGTAGATGGATTAAAAACAGGTCATACAGAAGATGGTGGTTACGGATTGACAGCCTCTGCTTTACGCAATGGTAGCCGTCTAATAGCGGTAGTTAATGGACTTGGTAGTGAAGCTGAACGAGCTGACGAAGTAGAAAAATTATTAGATTACGGCTTTCATAATTTTGAAACGAAAACAATATTTAAAAAAGGACAAATAATTGAACAAGTAGAAGTATGGAATGGCTCACAAGATAAAGTAGGACTTACTGTTGATAAAGATATAAATATGGTAATTCCAAAAATCTCAGAATCCAATCTTAAGGCTGAAATTTCTTATAACTCTCCACTCCCTACCCCTATAAAAACAGGTGATCATATTGCCGATCTTAAGCTATCTATTCCAGATTATCCAAGCAAAATTATCCCTTTAGTTGCTGCTGAAGATATTACTAAGCTTGGGAGAGTTGGACGAGCTGTAAGAAAAATTAAATTATTAGTATGGGGAACAAAATAACACAAGCTTGACCTGGAGTAATTGCTCGTTGTGGCTCTTCTAATAAAACCTTTAAGGAATGACTTGGTATCTACATTCATGGCTAAACTACCTGTTTATATTGTCGTAAATAAAAACGTAGTTTAGCTACCTTCTTTTATAATTTCAAAATCATTCCTTAAGCGTTACTGAGGTTACATTCAATCCTTATACTGCTAAACTTTGATTTGTATATATAGCTGGTGCGGCATCAGGACTTTCTAATAATTTTTTAGGTTTTGAAGCTAAATCATGTTGCATAGATTTTTCTATGCCTTGCTTTATTTGTTCAATATTTGAAATATCTTTATATTCATGCGGCTTTTTATCACCAGCATTAATTTCTGTATCCGCACCATGTTTAATCAAAAAATCGATTATATCTTTATTATCTTGTATATAAGCTAGATGCAATGGTGTTAATTTTTCAATTCTATTACCATAACCATGCCTGCAAGCTGAATTTACATCTACACCTGATGCAAGAGCTTCTTTTACTTTATCTAATTTTCCTTGCCAAACTGCAATATGTAGAGGTGAAAACATAACATCTCTGTCGTCTTTTGGCGTATTTTCTACTTTTAATTTCAATACATTATATATTTCTTTAGCTCTTTCTTGTCTTCTAGGTTTAGAATAATTACCATCACCCTTACCATTATAATTATTTTCAGCAAGCTTCAGTGGTGTATTAAATAAATATTCTCTCATATCTTTTGGATAGTTAAGAGGAAATAAGTTTACATTGGCTTTATTAGCAATTAGGGTATTAACAACTTCAAGATCATTATTTATAACCGCATAGCTTAATGCTGATCTGTAATTCTTATCTATATGATTAATTAAAGCTCCTGATTCAATCAGCATTGTAACAATTTTACTATAACCATTCTGTTTTTCTTTTACTGCAAGTGCTAAAGGTCTAATACTAATATTATTTTGCGCATGTATATTCGCACCATTTTCTACTAAATATTTAGCAAATTCATAATTTCCATTTTTAGCTGCAATATGTAGTAAAGTATTACCATCTGAATCTTTATCATTAATTTTAGATATATCACTTTCTAACTGCGTTTTAAGACCATCAATATTATTAGCTCTAGCTAAAAGAAATAAATATTGTGTTGTTTTCATAATATGTCCTTTAATTTTACAGTAAGTACATTTAATAAATTAATATATTGTAAAATTAAAAATTTGTCTAGAGCCATGATCTATTTAGTTCATATTCATAATCCAACCACCACCTAAAATTCTTTCTCCATCATAAATAACACAAGCTTGACCTGGAGTAATTGCTCGTTGTGGCTCTTCTAATAAAACCTTTAAGGAATTATTTTCTTCTAAATATATAGTAGCTGAGGTAGGATTAGTTGTAGAGCGTAATTTAACAGACACTTTTAGTCCATTTTTTAATTCTTCTTTATCTTCACTACCTAACCAATTAAGTTCACTAACATAAACAACCGATTCTGCTAAAGCAGATTCTGGTCCTACAATAACTTGGTTTGTAGTTGCATCTGTTCTAACTACATATAACGGATCACTTGATGAAATACCAAGCCCCCTTCTCTGACCACGAGTATAATAGGCTATACCACGGTGATGACCAAGCAATTTACCATCTATATGAACAATATCTCCAGCAATAAAAGCATTGGGACGCAATTTCTCTATTACAGAAGTATAAGAGCCATTGGGAACAAAACAAATATCCTGAGAGTCTGGTTTATCTGCTATTTCTAATCCATATTCTTGAGCTAATCCACGAGTTTGCTGCTTATGCAAGCCTCCCAAAGGAAAAAATATATATTCTAATTGTTCTTTTGTTGTAGAAAATAAAAAATAACTCTGATCTTTATTAGGATCAATTGCTTTATGTAACTGTGTTACTCCATTTATTACCTTACGTTGTACATAGTGACCTGTAGCTAAAGCATCTGCACCAAGATCTTTTGCCATCTTAAACATATCTCTAAATTTAACAGACTGATTGCATTTTACACAAGGAATTGGTGTATAGCCACGCAAGTAACTATCTGCAAAATCTTCCATAACTTCCTGTCTAAATACGTCCTCGTAATTTAAAACATAATGAGGAAAACCAAATTTCTCTGCAACATTCTTTGCATCATAAATATCTTTACCAGCACAACAAGCACCCTTGCGCTCCAAAGTAATAGATTGGTCATAGAGCTGCATAGTTAATCCTATTACTTGATAACCTTTTTTATGCAACATAACTGCAACAACAGAACTATCAACCCCACCAGACATAGCAACAACTACTTTGGTATCTTTTATGGGCTTATTTTTTATAAATAAATTTTCCATATAAATAATTGTTTATCTATTCTCAATATAGTCGCTTAACAACATAATTAAGCAAATTAATTAATGCCATTTTCATTTCACAATTGGCAAAAATTTCTAAAGATTTTTCTGCTTTAGTAATAAAATTCTTAGCATATTCTATAGAAATATTAAATATGTTATGGTGGTTTAAGAGATCTATAATTCTTTTGAGTTCATCGCTAGTTTTTACTTCTAAACTTAATATATTTTCTATATATTCTTTCTCTTGATCACCCACAGAATTATATAACATAAGCAAGGGTAATGTAATCTTAGATTCTTTAAAATCATTACCTATATCCTTACCAAGAACTTCTTCTCCTGACCAGTAATCCAATACATCATCTACTATTTGAAAAGCTATACCAAGATTCATACCATAATTTCTTAAAGCTTCTTGTGTTTTTTTATCTTTATTGGAGATAACAGCCGCAACCTCACAAGCAGCTGCAAATAATTCACCAGTTTTAGCATTAATTACTGTTAAATAATTTTCATATCCAGCAGCAATATTTGCTTCTATAGCAAGCTGCATAACTTCTCCTTCAGAAATAATCATAGAAGAACGTGATAATATTTTATATATTTCTAAGGAATCAGCTTTCCCCATTAAATAAAATGCCCTACCTAATAAAAAATCTCCAACTAAGATACTTTCTTTATTTCCCCATATTTCATTTGCTGTTTTTTTACCACGGCGCATTAAGCTTGTGTCAACAACATCATCATGTAATAAAGTTGCAGTATGAATAAACTCAATTGCTGTAGCAAGATCAACATGGGCATTACCTTCATATCCACATAATTTACTTGAAGCTAAAGTCAATATTGGTCTTATTCGCTTACCTCCAGAAAGAATTGTATGCAAAGATATCTGAGGAATAAGATCAGCATAGCCTCCAACTAAATCAATAATATTGCGATCAACTTTATCCAAATCATTTGCAATCAAACTTCGCAAAATATCTAACTGAGATATTTGGCTATTATGATCTATTTTAAAAGATAAACTACTCAATTTATAACCTAATACAAAATTAATAAATACGTTCTAAATATATTTTAAGAATTGCAAACCACTATTGCAATTAAGCACATAATACTATTATTAAAAATCCAAGCATATAGCCCAAGCCTTCTAGGTCAAGGCTTTACTTAACAATTAAGCCTCTAAACAGTATTTTCTTATATATAAATCTTTAATTATCGTTTTTTTTTGCTGGTTTAGCTGCATATGTAAACTCATCCATAATTTTAATATCCTGCGAGGAAACCTTTGATTTATCAGGAGTATATTTCTCATCATTATCAACTTTATATTGAGTATTAAGAAATTGCTGGTTTTCTAGAGGAACATGGCGTTCTTTAAAGTTTTCTGAAGGCTTTCTTGCGCCAATAGCAACCTTATTTTTAGTTGACTGTGTTTGTTGACAAGAAAGCGTAAAGACTAACATAGACAGAAAAAAAATACCTTTTTTCATATTTATATTCTCCCAAATAACTCTTAATTAATTATTCCCAATATTTGTCTTGCTTCTTTTGCAGTGGCAACATGGCGATTATATTCAGGAATTATTTGCGCAACTTTTTCTACTAAGTGGGCATTACTTTTAGCCAAGATTCCTTTACTTATATAAACATTATCTTCTAATCCAGTTCTAACATGTCCTCCATGAGCTAAAGACCAACGCTGACAATCTTCTTGAAATCTACCAATCCCTGCCGCTGTAAAAGTAGAATTTGGCAATACGTCTTTCAATTCACTCCGCAAAAAATGAAAAACTGACTCTTTTGCAGGTAAAGCGCCAGGAATTCCCATAACAAATTGTACATGGGTAGGAGTTTTTAATAAACCACGCTTAGCTAAATCAGCAGCGTTGTATAGCATTGCTAGATCAAAAACTTCTACTTCTGGTCGAACATTAAATTCTAAGAATCTTGCAGATATATAATCTATAAGAGCTGGTTCATTGTCATAAATACGATTCCCTAAATTTACCGATCCCGTAGATAATGATCCCATTTCTGGACGATATTTTAAACTCTCAGCTCTTTCTTCTCCCTTACCACCACGTGCTCCTGTTGAAAATTGAATAATCATTTCAGGACAATGTTTTTTGATACCCTCTTGGAGTTTTGCAAAGCGCTCATGATCAGAACATGGCTTACCATTATCATCTCTTACATGAACATGCGCAACTGTAGCACCAGCTTCAAAAGCAGCATGAGTACTTTCAACTTGCTCAGATATAGTAATAGGGACAGCTGGATTTTGTTCTTTAGTAGTTATATTTCCAGTGATGGCTACTGTAATTATTGCGGCTGTAGTCATAAATAATAAAACTCCTAATTATTGATTTGCTTTTTGATAAAGGTTTGCACCTTCTTTATTAAACTTATTTGCCATTTCTTGCATAGATTTCTCATGTTCTATCGCACTAAATTCTCTAACTTCTTGTGAAATCTTCATAGAACAAAATTTAGGCCCACACATAGAACAAAAATGTGCAAATTTAGCTGCTTCTCCTGGTAAGGTAGCATCATGATATTCCCTTGCACGATATGGATCTAATGACAAATTAAATTGATCTTCCCACCTAAATTCAAATCTTGCTCTTGATAATGCATCATCTCTTGATCTGGCAGAAGGATGATTTTTTGCTAAATCAGCTGCATGAGCAGCAATTTTGTATGTAATGACTCCTTCTCGCACATCTTCTTTATTAGGCAAACCTAAATGTTCTTTTGGCGTAACATAACATAACATTGCAGTTCCATACCAACCTATCATTGCAGCTCCTATAGCCGAGGTAATATGATCATATGCTGGAGCAATATCTGTAGTAAGCGGTCCTAATGTATAAAAAGGAGCTTCATGACATAACTCTAACTGCTTATCCATATTTTCTTTAATTAAATGCATTGGTACATGACCTGGTCCTTCAATCATAGTCTGTACATCATGTTTCCAAGCAATCTTTGTTAACTCTCCTAAAGTTGTTAATTCAGCAAATTGCGCTTCATCATTAGCATCAGCAATAGAGCCAGGACGTAATCCATCTCCCAAACTAAAACTTATGTCATAAGCTTTCATGATTTCGCATATTTCTTCAAAGTGAGTATAAAGAAAATTTTCTTTATGATGGGACATACACCATTTTGCCATAATTGACCCGCCACGAGAAACGATTCCTGTAACTCTTTTTTGTGTTAACGGAATATAAGCAAGTCTAACTCCAGCATGTATAGTAAAATAATCAACTCCTTGCTCTGCCTGCTCAATTAAAGTATCTCTAAAAATATCCCAAGTTAAATCTTGTGCAACTCCTCCTACTTTTTCTAAAGCTTGATAGATAGGAACTGTTCCTACAGGAACAGGACAGTTGCGGATAATCCACTCTCTTGTAGTATGAATATTTTTTCCTGTTGATAGATCCATTAATGTGTCACCACCCCAACGACATGACCACACCATTTTTTCAACCTCTTCTTCAATTGAAGAAGTAACTGCCGAATTACCAATATTGGTATTTATCTTTACTAAGAAATTTCTACCTATAATCATAGGCTCTACTTCTGGATGATTAATATTGGCTGGAATAATTGCACGACCACGTGCTATTTCAGAACGTACAAATTCTGGAGTGATATAACTTCCCTCAGATCTTCCAAGATTTTCTCTGATAGCTACATATTCCATTTCTTTAGTTATAATGCCCTTTTTTGCGTAATACATTTGCGATACATTACCAGAATTTTTTGCCCGTAAAGGTGTTTTATTAGGGTATGCAAATTCTTCTAAATTATCTATAGAACCTTCCTGATAGCTTTTTAAGCCGTTATCTTCTGGTTTAATTATTCTACCAACATAGCTTTCAGTATCATTTCGTTCTTTTATCCATTGACTACGTATCTTATCAAGACCTTTTCTTATATCTATATTTTTTGTACGATCTGTATATGCGCCTGAGGTATCATATACAACGACGTCTTCCTCTTTTGCTTGCTTACTTAATAAAATTTTTCTCATTGCAACTTTTACATCAGAAAATAAATTACCCTGAACAAAATATTTTTCTGAAGAAGGAAAACTTTCCGTAGAAATATCTATTTTATTTTCTAGTAATTTATTATTATTTCTTAGTTTCATATTTTTGATCTATCCATTATTTTAAAAGCGATTAAGTAGCAACTGTATCAAGATCCACATTATTTTCTTTAATAAAAAATGTAGATTAACTTTAAATGGTAATTTTTGTTGTTTTTAAACTAAACCATTTTTAAGATCTAGTATAATTATCTATTGGTATAACTTTAAAAAAGCAAGGCATAAATGGCATTAATTAAACTATTCTTTAAAGCAACTTATGAATCATTAAAGGACTCCATTGCCCATGATGGCGTAGAACATGCAGGATATCTAGCTTTTCTGGCAATATTATCATTTTTTCCATTTTTAGTATTCTTACTTGCAAGTGCTAAATTCCTTGGAGATAGTTCAATTGGCACTCATTTCCTTAATACAATTTTAGATAACCACCTATTCCCTAAAGAAGTTATGTCTGGATTAAAACCACGTATTTTAGAAATTTTATCTGGACCACCGCCACAACTGATGACTTTATCAATATGCGGTGCAATTTGGACCGCATCATCAATGCTAGAGGGGTTGCGAACCATACTAAACCGCGCCTATAGAGTTAACACTCCGCCAACCTATATATTAAGAAGAATTTTAAGTATTATTCAGTTAATATTAATAACGGCAGCAATAACTATTGTAACCTTTCTTTTTATTGCTATTCCGCCAATCTTAAGTAAAGCTGACTTACTATTTCCACCTTATATAATTTCACAATTACAACAGATATTTGGAACAGAGCTTTCTATTGGCAATACTAAAATTTTTATATTCCGCTATTTTGCTTCAGGACTAGCTATGTTTATTATGGTGACACTATCCTACCTAATAATTCCCAATATTAAACATAGTATTATAAATACAGCACCTGGCGCATTATACGCTATTATATTATGGAATATTTCTGGAATATTATTTGCACAATATTTGAGCCACTTTAAACAAGTTAGCTTAATCTATGGAAGTTTAGCTGGAATAATTGCGGCATTAATATTTTTTTACATTAATGCCGTAATATATGTTTTTGGAGCAGAATTTAACTACCACTTCTCGAGAGCAAGAGGCAATCTCATTGAAGCTAAAATTATAGATAAGCCTAGTAACGCTTAAGGAATAGTTTTAAATTCATAAAAAATAAATGCTACCCATTATATACTGCAACCTTATTGCGACCAGTATTTTTGACATGATATAGAGCCTTATCTGCCCTAGCTATTAATTCTGCGGCAGTATCAGATTGCTTCAAGCAAGAAACTCCTATACTTGCAGTACAATTTATTTGCTTAGGATCAACAGGTATCGAAAAATTATTAGCTTCTATAGATTTTCTTATTCTTTCTGCAACATTTGCTGCCGTGGTAACATCTGTATTTGGTAATACCAATATAAATTCTTCTCCACCATAACGAGCTAACAAATCTGTAACCCTTATATTTTTCATAATAACGCCAGATAGCCCCTTTAAAACCTCATCTCCAGATAAATGACCATAAGTATCATTAACATTTTTAAAGTGATCAAGATCAATCATTATAACTGCTAATGGTTTATTGTTAGAAAAGGCAGCGGCAATCATTCTTTGCAAATGACTATCTAAATAATGCCTATTATAAGCTTTTGTTAATTTATCCAAAATCGCCAAAGATAAATTTTCTTTTTGCGTTGCTTTTAAAGCATCTTGATAGCGTTTACGTCTAACTTGAATACTTGCTCTTGCAACCGCCTCATTACCATCAACTGGAGCAACAAGATAATCGTTAATCCCCATATCCAAAGCTTTTATTAAAACTTCAATATTTTCATCATCAATAATTAAAAGTAGTGGAGTTGATTTGGTTGCCTCTTGCGTTCGCAAGTGGGTACATAAATGTATGCCGTCATTACCTGCTATCTCAGCATTAACAATAACAAGATCATAATCTTTATTTTCAGAAGCTTTAACTGCATCTTTTGGTACAGATATAATATCAACTTTCATACCAATAGATAATAATTTATCACTTACTTGTTGCGATTGAGCTTCATCATCGTCAACAAGCAATATATTTGCATTCGCAACATTTCTAATGTTACTAAGATTTAATTCAGTATTGCCTAATTCTTCTCCAGTCTGATCTCTAAGTTTTAACTCATCTGTCATACTTTTTAATCTAACTAGAGATCTAATTCGTGCAAATAAGGCTAAGTCATTTATAGGTTTAGTAATAAAATCGTCAGCTCCAGCATTTAATCCCTGCACCCTATCATTAATATCGGATAAAGCAGTTACCATAACAACTGGTATATCAGCAGTCTTTGGATCTTGTTTTATTCTTTTACAAGTCTCAAAACCATCCATCTCTGGCATCATAACATCAAGTAAAACTATATCTGGCGGAAGCTTTTTTATTGAATCCAAAGCCTCTAAGCCATTTTGTGCTGTGGTAACGTCATAATATTCGCTCTCTAGTTTTGCTTGTAATAACCTAACATTTGGCAGTAAATCATCAACTACTAATATTCTTGCACTCATAAAATATTCTTTTCTAAATTTAATTAATACATTTAAGATAATTTTAGATATTTATTTACAGTATCTATAAATAACCCAATTGATATGGGTTTGGGAAGATAAACTTCACAACCAGATGATAAAATTTTTTCTTTATCATCTTTCATTGCAAACGCAGTCACTGCAATAATTGGGATATGTCTACTTTCAGGATCTGCTTTTATTTGTTTTATTATTTCAAAACCAGAAATTCCCCTTAACTGTATATCCATAATTATTAAATCAAATTTTCTAGATTTAACTAAGGGAAACGCTTCAAAACCATCTTTTGTTTCTACAACACTAAAATTTTGTGATTGCAATATATCTCTAAATAACTTCAGGTTAAGATCATTATCTTCAACTACCAATATCGTATACCTACTATTGGACTCGTTCTTAGAGCTAGCTAATTCATATTCTGCACTCATTAATTTAACCTCTTCTCTAAGAAAGTAAACTAGTTAGTATCATGAAAAATATACTACAAAACCAATAAGTTAACAATTTGTATTTTTTACTTAACTATAACCAATCATTAAAGTCGATTAGCTATTAAATGCTCAACAACCTCTGGATTTAGTAAAGTATTAGTATCTCCTAAATTGGAATAATCATTCTCAGCTATTTTTCTTAATATCCTTCGCATAATCTTACCAGAGCGCGTCTTAGGTAATCCATCAGCCCACTGTATTTTATCTGGAGTCGCTATAGCTCCGATTTCTTTACGCACCTGCAATATAAGTTCTTGTTTTAATTGATCGCTTGCTTTTATTCCATTTTTCAAAGTAACAAAACAGTAAATCCCCTGTCCTTTTATTTCATGAAAATAACCTACTACCGCAGCTTCCGCTACCATATCATGCGAAACTAATGCACTTTCTATTTCAGCCGTACCTAGCCTATGACCAGAAATATTTAGAACATCGTCAATTCTTCCTGTAATCCAATAATAACCATTTTCATCACGATTTGCTCCATCTCCTGTAAAGTACTTACCCTTATACTGACTAAAATATGTGTCTATAAATCGTTTATGATCTCCATATAGTGTTCGCATTTGTCCTGGCCAAGAATTTGCTATACACAAAGCTCCAGAACTAACCCCATCTACTACATTACCTTTATCATCAATTAATTGCGCCTCTATGCCAAAAAAAGGTAATGTTGCCGATCCTGGTTTTAAATCAATAGCTCCAGGCAATGGCGTTATCATGTGACCTCCCGTTTCTGTCTGCCACCATGTATCTACTATTGGACAATTAGAATTTCCTACAATTTTATAATACCAGAGCCAACTCTCAGGATTTATTGGCTCACCAACAGAGCCTAGTATTCTTAAGGACTTTCGTGATGTTTTTAGTACATATTCATCGCCTTCTCTCATTTGCGCTCTAATTGCCGTAGGAGCTGTATAATATATATTTACTTTATGCTTATCTACAATTTGCCAAGCACGACTATAGTCTGGATAATTTGGCACTCCTTCAAACATCAAACTAGTAGCCGCATTACTAAGCGGACCATAAATTACATAACTATGACCAGTTACCCAACCAATATCCGCCGTACACCAGTA
The DNA here is from genome assembly GCA_964616845.1 of uncultured Rickettsiales bacterium. Lineage (GTDB taxonomy): Bacteria > Pseudomonadota > Alphaproteobacteria > Rickettsiales > UBA6187 > CAYZBM01. Next base: position 42,363 of record CAZTUN010000003.1, read on the forward strand.
CACTTCACCATCTTTATAATCAAATACATATTGATGAGTTATCGAAGCATATAGAAGATAACCTGCACTACTATGTACAACACCCTTTGGTTTTCCAGTTGAACCAGATGTATATAAAATAAATAAAGGATCTTCTGCGTTCATTTTTTCAGGATTACATATTTTTCCATCTACTTGCTTTACAATATCATGATACCAAATATCTATCTTATCATTCCAATTAGTCTTATTATTTGTACGTTGGACTACAAGAATATTTTGTATATTTAAATCTTTTACCGCTATATCAACGTTATTTTTTAGAGGAACTATCTTGCCGCCTCTAACACCCTCATTTGCAGTAATGATTATTTTTGCACCACAATCCTCTATTCTGCCACGCAAAGATTCTGGAGAGAATCCTCCGAAAACAACAGAATGTATTGCTCCAATTCTACTACAAGCAAGCATAGCATAAGCAGCCTCTAAAATCATTGGCATATAGATAATAACTCTATCGCCCTTTTTTACTCCTAATTTTTTTAATACATTAGCAAATTTAACTACCTCATAATATAAGTCTTGGTAAGTTATTTTCTTTGATTCTTCTGGACTGTCTCCTTCCCAAATAAGAGCAACTCTATTGGCATATTTCTCTAAATGGCGATCAACACAATTAAAGCATATATTTAACTCACCATCTTCAAACCATTTAATTTGATAATCTTCACAAAATCTAGCATTTCTAACTTTAGTAAACGGCTTTATCCAATCTAACCTTTGTGCCTGTTTTTTCCAAAAAAAATCAGGATATTCTATAGATTCTTTGTACATTGAAACATATTGTTCTTTATTAATATAAGCCTTAGCAGCAACGTTAGATTTTACTTTAATTAATTTACTATGCTCCATAGAAGATACCTTATATTTTCTTAAAATCTAACTTCGTTAGTTAAAGGACGAGCCAATAAATGATGTATAGTCTCATCAATATCTTCATTGCCATAAAGAATTTTATAAACAGCATTACATATTGGCATTTCTATCTTTAATTGCTCACACATATAATACAACCCTTGAGCCGTATAAACTCCTTCCACCACTCCAGATTGTTTTTCTAATGCCGTTGACATACTCATGCCTTTACCTATCATGTGTCCAAGTGAATTATTACGCGACTCTAGGCTGGAACATGTAAGAACAATATCACCAACGCCACACAAAGCCATAATAGTTTGAAAATTTCCTCCCTTAGCTACAACTAATCTACCAATTTCTGCGATACCTCTAGTAATTAAAGCTGCAACTGTATTTTCTCCAAACCCCTTACCTCTAGCAATACCACAAGCAATTGCAAGAACATTTTTTGCTGCGCCACAAATTTGAGTTCCTATAATGTCATTGGTAAAATAAGTTCTAAATTCTGCATTACCTATTATAGCCATAACTTTATCAGCATTATTCTTATCAACACTTGCAATTGTCGTAGCAGTTGGCTGTCTTAAAGTTACTTCTTTAGCAAAATTAGGTCCTGATAAAACAGAAATTTTCTTATGTTGAGGCAATATTTCAGCAACAATTTCACTAACTAAAAGTATTGTACCCTCTTCTATACCTTTAGCGCATAATACTAAATTTACATCTGGACTTAAATTATAATCGCGTAATTGTAAGCAAATTTCTCGTACTGCATGAACAGGAACTACTATAAATAAAACATCGCTATCTATTATATCAGAAAAATCTGATGATGCCTTTATATTGCTTGGTAAGTCATAAGATAGATATTTTTTTATTTTATGACTTTGATTTATTTTTGTAACAGCATTTTCATGTCTTGTTAAAACTATAACATTGTCATTTACTCTACTTGCTACTGTTGCCAAAGCTATTCCCCAAGCCCCTGCACCAATTACCCCTATTTTATTAACCATACCTAAAACTCTTTTCCAATCCGTAAAACAAACTTACTCTTATTTTATTAGTTTAATCTAACTATATAAGTCAAGTTCATCTTATAAGCTTTATTTTCTGGCTATTAAATTTTATTTATACCCAATATAATTTTCTCATCTTCTAATAAATGTTCCGATAGATAAGAAATTTTTGTAAAATCATCAGTGATATTTATTTTCTTAGCTAAGGTTTGTTGTTGTATATACTCTTGATGCAATCTAATTGACTTAAGAAAAGTCTCATTAGCTGTATTAATAAACAAATTAATATAATCAGCAACATTTAATGCGGCATCTTTTCTTGATTGTTGAATCAATCGAATTATATCACGGGCAATACCTTCTAGCTTTAATTCATCTGTAACATCAAGATCAAGAACTACTAAGGCATCATTAGTAGCTAATGATTGCGATGATTGTTTATCTTTTGGTACTAAATTTAATTCAAACTCACTAGCATCAAGTTCCACACCTGCAATCAATATTTTATTATTAGACAAACGTTCCCAACTAGCCATTTTATTTGCAGCAATTATATCTTTCATTTGTGCAGGTAATCTTTTTCCAACTAAAGGAAAGTTTATTTTCAATACAATATCCGCAAATAACTTAACATCAGTTTGATAAATAATATTCTTTACGTTTAACTCATCTTTTATAATTTCTTCATAAGAAGCAATATTATCGGCATCTTTTGCTACTATAGTTAAGTTTTGTAAAGGCTGCCTTACCCTTATATTATTAGCATTTCGGATAGATAACGCACTATTACAAACATCTCGAACCCTATCCATAGCTTGAATTAATAAAGTTTGTTCTTCAATAGAATCAACTTCTGGAAAGAATGATAAATGAACCGAAATATTTTGGTTTGCTTCTAATCCTTGATAAATCTCTTCTGCAAGATATGGCATTAATGGACTCATGGCCCTAACCATCATATGCTGTACTGTATATAAAGTATTATAAGCATTTTGCTTATCTTGGTCATAATCAGTTTTCCAGAATCTTTCTTTAGTACGCCTAATATACCAGTTATTTAATACCTCATATAATGCCTCAACCCATTTGCATGCCTCAGGAGTATTATAATTACTTAAAGCACTATCTATACCTCTAATAGATTGTTTTGCCTTAGCTAATATATATTGATCCATAAGGTTATCAGACTTAAAGGAGAAATTTGCCTTAATTCCGTCTGAGTTAGCGTATAGAGTAAAGAAATTATATGCATTCCAAATAGGTTTAAGTACCAAACGTACTGCATCGCGCACCATATTACCTTCTTTATCAATCAGTAACTCTCCTCCATGCATGATAGGCGCAGAAACCATAACCATTCTCATACTATCTGCACCATATTTGCCAAATAATTCCATTGGATCGGCATAATTATTTAGTCGCTTAGAGAGCTTTTGTCCTTGCGTATCAAGAACTACCCCATGGCAGATACAATTTTTAAAAGGAGGTCTATCAAATAAAGCCGTAGATAAAACCATCAAAGTATAAAACCATCCTCGTGTTTGAGCTATATATTCAACAATGAAATCTGCCGGAAAATGGTTTTCAAACCAATCTTTATTTTCAAATGGATAATGAATTTGAGCATAAGGCATTGAACCCGACTCAAACCAACAATCAAATACATCTTCAACTCTAGTTAAAGTATATTTAGGATTTTCTGGATCTGCTTTTGTTAATTGATCGATAAAAGGCCTATGTAAATCGGTAATTTTAACTTCAAAAAATTCTTCCAATTCTTGTATTGAACCAAAAACATATAACTTACTATTATTTGGATTATTTGATTTCCAAACTGGAATAGGAGAACCCCAAAACCGATTGCGTGATATTGACCAATCTCTTGCGTTTTCAAGCCACTTACCAAATTGTCCATCTTTAATATGCTCAGGTATCCAGTTAATTTGTTTATTTAACTCGACCATACGATCTTTAAATTCTGTAACTTTAACATACCATGAAGGTAAGGCTTTATATATCAAAGGAGTATCAGTTCGCCAACAATGCGGATAGTTATGTAAATATTGTTCTGTTTTAATCCAAGAACCATCTTGTTTTAATCTTTTTATAATTTCATCATTTGCGTCAAAAACTTGCAAACCTATAAAATCATTAACTGGTTCAATAAATTTACCAGCACTATCAACAGGACAAACTAACTCAATATTGTTAGCTTGGCAAACTAGCATATCATCTTCACCAAAACCAGGGGCTAAATGAACAACTCCTGTACCATCTCCTGCTATAACAAATTCACCATTTAATATTTTAAAACTATTTCTATGATTTTTGAAATAAGGCAATATAGGCTCATAATTTAGCCCTAGTAATTCTTTACCCTTAAATTTTAATAAATTAATATTATTATCTTTACTCAAGCCTAATTCTTTAGCATATTTTTCTGCTGCAAAATCAGCAAGTATATAACAAGAATTATCTTTTATAACTGCAACATAATCCATTTCTTGATTAATTGCTAAAGCTAAATTAGATGGTAATGTCCATGGTGTAGTGGTCCATGCCATAATATAATAATTAGAAGATTGTGGTAGAAATGTTAATTTATCTTCAGACTTTAATTTAAACGCAACCGTAACTGCCTTATCTGCACGTTGACGATAAGAATTATCCATTCTTGTCTCAAAATTAGATAAAGGTGTCTGGCATGCCCAAGAGTATGGCATCACCCTCATTGACTCATAAACCAACCCTTTATCATATAATTGTTTAAACGCCCAAAGCACAGATTCCATATAACCAATATCCATGGTCTTATAATCATTTTTAAAATCAACCCAACGTGCTTGGCGATTAACATAACTCTCCCAACTAGCAGCATATTTCATTACAGAAGTACGACAAGAATCGTTGAATTTATCAATACCATAATTAACTATATCCGTACGTCCTGAGATACCTAATTCTTTCTCAACTCCCATTTCTGCCGGTAATCCATGGCAATCCCAACCAAACCTACGCTCAACTCTTTTTCCCTTTAATGTTTGATAACGAGCAAAAATATCCTTAACAAATCCTGTTAATAAATGACCATAATGAGGTAAGCCATTCGCAAAAGGAGGACCATCATAAAATACAAATTCATTGTTTTTATTTTCTTTATTTTTTGCAAGACGACTATTAATTGATTCTTGGAATATATTATTTTTCTGCCAAAATTCTAAAATCTTAGTTTCAATTTTTGGAAAATCAGGATTAGAATCAACTTCTGGATAATGTTTTTGCTTGCTCATATCTGGATTTACGCCTATTTTTAAAGCTTTACTATTTTATAAACTATTGTGCATCATACAAAAAAAATAGGCGTTGGCAAGGTATGACTAACCGTGAATCTATGCAATTTGACGTTGTAATAGTTGGGGCAGGTCCAAGTGGACTATCTGCTGCAATAAAAATAAAACAACTCAAACCAGAACTTAGTGTTGTTATTCTAGAAAAAGGCTCAGAAGTCGGTGCTCACATTTTATCTGGAGCTGTAATAGAACCCTACGCTTTAAGTGAATTAATTCCAGACTGGCAAGAACGAGGGGCTCCTTTACATACAAAAGCAACTCATGACGAGTTTTTATTTTTAACCAAAAAACATGCTTTTAGATTACCAACACCACCACAAATGAATAACAACGGTAATTATATTATTTCTTTAGGAAATTTGTGTCGTTGGCTAGCAGAACAAGCTATTAGTCTTGGTATCGAAATTTTTCCTGGATTTTCAGCAAGTCAAACTATAATTGAAAATGATCAAGTAGTTGGCGTTGTCACTTGCGATCTTGGTATTGATAAAAATGGCAAGCCTAAGAATAATTATCAACAAGGAATCGAACTTAGGGCTAAATACACATTATTTGCTGAAGGTTGCCGCGGCTCTCTAACTGAAAAAATATATAAAACCTTCCCTTTACGTGATAATTGCGAAAATCAAACTTATGCTCTTGGTATTAAAGAATTGTGGGAAATAGATCCCAAATATCATAAATTAGGAAAAGTGACTCATACAATAGGCTGGCCGCTTGATAATCATACTTATGGTGGGTCTTTTGCTTATCATATGGAAAATAATCAACTCGCTATTGGCTTTGTAGTAGGGCTTGATTACATCAATCCATATTTAAGTCCATATGAGGAATTCCAAAGATTTAAAACTCATCCTAAAATAAAACACTTATTTACAAACGCCAGAAGAATTTCGTACGGAGCTCGCGCCTTAAATGAAGGTGGAATTCAATCCATGCCAAAAACTACTTTTCCAGGCGGAGCTATTATAGGTTGTGCAGCAGGATTTATGAATGTTCCCAAAATAAAAGGGACTCATACCGCTATAAAATCTGGCATACTTGCCGCTGAAGCAATTTGTAACGGTGATCTTGAACAATATTGGCCAAATTTAAAAAAATCATGGATTGCAACCGAGTTATTTGCCGTACGCAACATAAGACCTGGATTTAATAAGGGACTATTTAAAGGCTTAATTAATGCTGCTATAGAAACTTATATCTTAAAAGGACTTGGCAATAAAACACTTTCTCATAATGGTTATGATCATAACAAACTTAAAAAAGCTAAAGAATGCAAGCCAATTATTTATCCAAAACCTGATGGGAAAATATCTTTTGATCGCCTAACTTCCCTTCAACTATCTGGAGTTAATCATGAAGAAAACCAACCAGTTCATCTTCATTTAATCAACAAAGATATTCCTCTTAATCTAAATTTAGCCGAATATGAAGGACCTGAACAACGTTATTGTCCTGCTGGTGTATATGAGTTTGTTAGCAATGGCATAGACAATGGAAAAAAATTACAAATAAATGCACAAAATTGTATTCATTGTAAAACTTGCGATATTAAAGATCCTTCCCAGAATATAGAATGGAATGTACCAGAAGGAGGAGGAGGACCAAGATATCCTAATATGTAGTCGCTTGTGAAAAAGTCTCTTTTTGTTATCCATTAAAGAAAATCATGACTT
>CAZTUN010000004.1:0-41606 GCA_964616845.1 uncultured Rickettsiales bacterium
GCGAGGTTAGCTCAGACAATTCCTACATTGTCTCATAATGCTTTCCTTCACGCATGTCAGTTAGAAGATAGTTGCTTTATTGGTATGGGAGCAATAATAATGGACGATGTTATTGTAGAATCTGGAGCTTTTGTTGCGGCTGGAGCATTAATTCCTCCAGGTAAAAAAGTTCCCAAAGGACAAATATGGGCAGGTAACCCTGGTAAATTCTTAAGAGATTTAACAGAAAAAGAAGCTGCTTATATAGCAATCTCTGAGGAAAATTATGTTAAACACGTATACGAGTATATCTAAGCAAAGAGCTGTTACTTTAGTTGAGTTAGCCATAAGCCTTGCAATAATAGGTCTGCTTATTGCTACTATCACCACAGGTTATAATTTAATTCACTCAGCAGAAATTAGAAAGACTATTACAAATTTTAATAATCTTAAAATTGCTATTGATGAGTTTTATCAAGAATATCACTACTTACCTGGCGATCTTCCAACTGCAACAAATTATTTTGGTAATTACGCTAACTCTAATAATAAAATAACTGGTGCATATAATGGCGATGGCAATAGTGTTATTAATAATGATGAAGATATTTATGCTTGGCAACATTTAAACCAAGCTAAATTTCTGCCCGGTAACTATACTGGTCTTAGGATTTCTAATAGTTTAAGGTTTTCTCCTCAAGTTAATGCTCCAGGAGTTAGCATATCTAACAATGCGTTTTTCCATTTTTATAATATAGTTAATCCAATTTATGGCTATAGAGGTCATGCTATAGAATTAGATTCCAACGACAATTCTGGCGCACTAAATGCAAAAGATGCTAATGCGATAGACAGCAAATTAGATGATGGCAAACCAAGCACTGGACTTATAACATCGATAAATGCAAATAACCTAGCTGGTTGCGTTTCAAATCAAACAGAGTACAATCTAAGCATTTCAAACAAAAATTGTATTCTTACATATTGGTATCGCAAAAATTAATCACATAGGAAGTGGTTATTTATTAAAGGCTCTTTGCTTTATTCCATAATTCATTCATTTGCTTAAGATTTGAGTCTTTTATATTTTTGCCATCATCTTTTAGCTTTGTTTCAATATATGCAAATCTTTTACTAAATTTATTATTAGTCTCCATTAATGCAGTTTCTGGATCTATTTTTAGTTTTCTTGCTATATTTACTAAAGCAAACATAACATCACCTAATTCCTCTTTTATATTACTATTATCTTTAATAGCTTGCTTTAACTCATTAACTTCTTCATCAAATTTAAGCATAGTATCTTCAACATCTGGCCAATCGAAACCCACATTAGCAGCTCTTTGCTGTAACTTATAAGCTCGTTTTATGGCAGGAAGATTTATTGGAATATTACTTAATATACTATCTGAGATATTAGGATTTTTCTTTCTTTCCTCTTCTTTATATCTTTCCCAAGCTTTTTCTTGATCTGAAGCTGTTTTAATCTCTTCTTTGTTATTGCTACTAGCAAAAATATGAGGATGCCTACTAATCATCTTATGGTAAACTGAATCAACTACGGAAGAAAAATTAAATAATTCTTGTTCTTTAGCGATTTGACTATGAAATACAACTTGAAATAATAAGTCGCCTAATTCTTCTTTAAGACCTATAAAATCTTTTCTTGCTATACTATCTGCAACTTCATATGCCTCTTCTATTGTATAAGCTGCAATAGTATTAAAATCCTGTTTTATATCCCAAGGACAACCATCTTTCTTATCACGTAATTTGACCATTAAATCTAATAAGTCTTTTATATTATCATTGCTCATATTTTAAAACTAATCATTATTGAAAGTAAATTTTATTTCATAGGAAAAACTATCACGATTGCGATGATAATCTTGCGGCACAGGAATAACAGGGTTAGCATTTCTAACCATCTCTATTAAAGAATCATCTAATATTTTACTACCTGTAGAGTTTTTTAACCTTGAAGCAATAATTTTGCCAGAACGGTCAATCTTTACAAATATAATACCAGAACCTACTATTCCCTTTTCTTTGGCTTCTTTTGGATATACACGAAACTTATTAAACCACAATGATATTAGTTTTTCATAAGGGATAACTTTAGTTACTTCTCCATCGGTGGTATTTCCTAAAATATTTCCGTATGCGGTTTGAGTGTACTCAGGAACTAACTTATTTTTCTTTAATGGTACAATAGGCACATGATTAGTTACTATATTTTCTTGATCATTCTTAGTAAATTTTAATTCATTATTTTTTATCAACTTCTCCTTATAAGCAAGATTGCCGCTATTATTTAGCTTATTTACCGATACAGATGAATCGCCCTTTTTTAATAGTTTTGTAGCATCTTGATTGCTTTTTAGCTCCTGTGTTTTTGGTTTTAATAAATCTTGCTGCACTATATTTGGTTGAATATTTTCTGGTTTAGCTAATTGAGATAAGGCTAATTTTTGTCCTTGTATTAAATCAATTTGATTTTCTATATTTTTATATCTTTCATCTTTGGCAAATTTTATTCTTATTTCAACAAACTTAACTTGATTTTGATTAGAGTCATGTTTTTTGACCAATGTAAGAATAAATCCATGAATGGCAAAAGAAATAAACAATGCTGATATAAATATTTTGTTCATAAATTTGATTTATCAAGCTGAGTTAGTACAGAAATATTATTAGCACCTGCATTTTTTAACATATTCATTATTTTTATTAACTTAGATGCAGGTAATTTAGCATCTGCTCTAACATTAATATTTATATCTTTAGATTCTAAAAGAATAGTTTTAAGAATAATGGGAAAATCGGCATCAGAAACCAAATCATTATTTACAGCAATACGCTCTTTTTTATCTATATAAATAACTACAGGTTTTTTTGACGCAATAATATTAGATGCCTTTTTACTATATGGAAGAATTACTTTTATCGTATCTACTTTTTCTACTCTGCCTGCAATCATAAAAAATATCAATAATATAAAAATTATATTAATTAAAGGAATTAGGTTAAGCTCCTTTATTGCTTTGTTTTTACGGGTAATTTCAAAACCAGATTTCATTTATAACTTATTCCTTATAAATATTATTCAACCAATGAAATATTTTTTATGCCCATCGATTTAATATAATCCATCGCCTGCACTACTTCTTGCACTATAACTCCTTTACGACTTACCAAAATAATTGAAAAATCATCTAAAGAATTATTTTTATTAATTATTGGGTTAATAACAGTTTTTAGCTGGTTTAAACGATATTTTTTGCCATCAAGTAAAAAATTATTATTAGCTAGTAACTCTATATAAAGAGTTACTCCTACACTTAATTTTTCCGCTTCTTCTTTTTTATCTGGCAAGAAATTTAGATTTATTGCTTGATAAGAGATATATTTACTTGTTAGCATAAAAAACACTACTAATAAAAATATAACGTCAATTAATGATGTTAAATTTAAACCTTTATTTCTTCTAACCGAGCGTTCAAATTGCATTATTTAAAATCCACTGAAATATAAAACATCATTATTTTATATGTTTTAAGAATAAATTATTTCTGAGACAATATCTTTCATTATCGCTCTTATATTTTCTATTCTACCATCAATTATATAATAAGCTGCTAATGCTGGTATTGCTACACATAAACCTGCAACTGTTGCCAGTAATGCCTGCCATATTCCGACGGCTAAAACTGAAGGGTCTACATTTGTGCCGCCATCGCCAATACCTGCAAAAGATTTTACCATACCAACTACGGTTCCAAGTAGTCCAAGCAATGGAGCTATGGCTGCTGACATTTCTAATCCGCGCAAATGAGTTTCTATTGCCCTAATTTCTTTTGCCCCTAAAACTTCGATTTGTCTTAATCTTTGTTCTTCTGACAAGTCTCTATCTTGCTTTAGTTTTATAGCAAGATTAGCAAGTTTAGATAAAGGAGTGTTATATTTTGCTAATATTTCACAAGCTTTATTATATTGTCGCATTTGCAGAGACGAACCTAATTGCTTAAATAAATTTCTATTTGCAAAATATATATGACCTAATTGAAAAAATTTATATAGTATGACAGCTACAACATAAACTGATAATAGCAATATCACCGCCATTACAGATCCACCTTTTTGCAGCAATTCATTAATTAACATATATTCCTCTTTATATTTATCATTCCATCTCTTAAGAAAAACTTATCTGATCCTAAAATTATATTCTAATTAAGACCACAAATAAATTGTTATAGTTTAAATTATTACAAAAAACCATATATACAACATGTGACTCTATTGCATAAATGCTAATACCAACTAATCTATATTGCAGTTATTTTTTTACAAATAAAGCATCATTTGATATAAGCATCATTTTTATGATAGTATAATATTCTGAAAAAACCTTGATGCTCTACCAAATATCATAACAGTAAGGATAGTCTATGGACGACATTGATAATTTGCACGATAAAAACGATAATTCAGATTCTGATAGAGGCAACTTTGATCAAGTAAATCATTCTAATAAAATAATTAATCGCAAAACGATTATTGGTGTTGTTTTACTACTGAGCGGCATTACTGGAATTTCTACAGCAAATTTAATTACACCAAAATATAATGTTCCAGACTTACCTGCTGATAAAATAAATTCAGATTATAACAATAAATTAGTTTCTGTTTCTGGTAACATAAGCGATAAGCTACTTAAAGATCCTCTTTTTAATATTGAGAATAATGGTCTTGAACTTACTAGAATTGTTGAAATATATCAATATTCTCAGGATAATCAAAGTATGATATGGTCTGATAATCTTATAGCAGACCAGCAGAATAAAAATCCTCATGAAAAACTCATTAACTCCGAAAGCTGGAAAATTGATAGTATTAAATTAGGTAAATTTGATTTATCTGATGACGTTAAAAAGCAAATATCTCAACAACTTACCCTAAAAGATCTTAAATTAAGCAAAGAAGATTTTGACAAGCTAAGTGAAGCAGGTCGCAATGCCTTTAAATTAATTGATGGTAATTTTTATTTTGGTTTAAACCCTAATGCGCCAGAATTAGGAGATATTCGCATAAAATTTAAATATTCTTCAAGCACAACCTATACGCTTGTAGCCAAGCAATTAGGTAATAGCTTAGTACCTTTTCATTATAAAGATAGTAATATAGAAAAACTTATTCCTAGTGCAAAAAAATTTGCTCAAACTGGAATTGATGTAAAAATTATAAGCTATCCTTCTCTTAGTTGGATTATTAGAGTAATATTTTTATTGCCAGTTTTCATAGGTTTTGCGCTTATTTTCTCTGCTCGTAAAAAAGAAAATACTAATTCTGGCTTTAAAGAAAAAATACCTAAAATAAAAATTAGAAAAGTTTCTGATACAGATCAATTAAACAGAGATAATTTACACAACGATGATATTGTTAATAAAAAAACAGATATTATCAAAGATAATATAACTGAAGAAAAATTTACTACTCCATCTAAAAATAAACCAGAAGCATTATCTAATATTGATAATTTTGACCAGCATAATTCATTTGATGCGGCTTTTGATCCTCTTGGTCTTGATAATAATGATCATATGAATTATCAAGCAAACAGTTCTTCTTCAGCAACATTTAATACAACAGAAAATTTTATAGCAGAAGAAGAAGCTAAACCTGTTCAAATGCCAATAGTAAAATTTGACGATCAAAAACATTCCATCACTTCGGATAATTTTATAAATAATTCTAATTCTATAAAAGAAACTCCTCAACCTCAAAAATATCCAGAAGCTTCTCCTTCAGAAAAACAAAGTTTTACTCCGCCACCACCACCGCCACAACCTAAGAAATTAAATCCTAATAGTGATAACTATTCTAATAATAATTCTTTTTCTTCTTTTACGCCTAGCTTAGAAGAAAATGCGCAATATTATGAAAAACAAGATAGTTTCCCTGCTAATGTAGAAATAATAGGTTCTGATACAAATGCCCCTAATGTTTACGATACCCTTCCAGCTTATATTCCAGAACATGAAGAAGATGAAATTTTTGGTGAGCAACAATTTGTAGAAAACAATAATAATATTACAGCACAAGTTGCACCACCACCGCCTCCACAAAATTATGCTCCTGCTAAGGAAGCTAAGCCTAAACAACCAAGGCAGAGAAAATCAACCAAAGAAAAGCAATCGGCTGTACCACCACCGCCACCGCCTCCACTTAAAAAAACTCCGCCACCACCTCCTCCTGCACCTTCTTCAATTGGTACAGTACCAACAAATGATGATCAAAGCCCATTATTTGATTATAAGGTTGAAGAATAAGGTTAAGTAACATAAATAACCTAGACTACAAGGTAATTTCCTTGTGAGTTTGTATTTTTAAAATTATTGTTTAAGCATTACTGGAGGTCATTTACTATACCTTCCGCCTCCCAAAAGGAGGTCATCATTTTGAACTTATTGAGATAAATATTTAGGCATATATTTTTTGTAAGAACGGTTTTATTTGCGTTAGGTGGCTTCTAGAAAAAATAAGCTAGTATTATTATATATAATCACTGAAAATTTAAGTCTTTCTAATGGAGTTTTTTCTCAATTAGAAAGACTTAAATTTTACTGCGTTGCGGCTGGACATTCTAATCTAATCTGATATTATAGAAGCATCGGCGCATGATATACAGCCGCTGTTGCGGCTGGACATTCTAATCTAATCTGATATTATTGGCATTATGTAAAATAAATGGTATTACGCGTTGCGGCTGGACATTCTAATCTAATCTGATATTATGCATTGATAAAGCTTATTGGCGTTACCCTAGTTGCGGCTGGACATTCTAATCTAATCTGATATTATATATTTAAACTTTAAAGTGGCTGAGCCTCTGTTGCGGCTGGACATTCTAATCTAATCTGATATTATATAAGTAAGCAAGCAGATGATCAATTAATTGTTGCGGCTGGACATTCTAATCTAATCTGATATTATTATATGTACATGGTTGTCAACACATATTTTGTTGCGGCTGGACATTCTAATCTAATCTGATATTATAGATGCTAATATAGCTTATTGAAAAATAACGATATATTGCATCTATAATAATAAAAAATCATATTATTTAATCCTAAAAAACTTCTAAAATCTTCGGTTTTTCTGCTATATTTTCCATTTTACTGTTAAAAAAAGTCTCCATTGTTGCAAATTGTTTATCAGTAATATACATCAGAGTAATTTTTCCCATTGGTGGTAATTTATGCCTTATTCTATCAGATAAAGCCGTTGTCTTTTCTCTACTGCCAACAAAACGCATATAAACCGAAAACTGCGCCATTCTAAATCCCTGATCTAGTAAATATAATCTAAATTTAGAAGCATTCTTACGCTCTAAAGCTGTAAAAGTAGGCAAATCAAACATAACCATCATCCACATAAGCTTATACTCACTTTCCATATGTACAACTCTCACATCCAATCGGTATAACTGATTCTGGAAATAATAATTTTAATTCCTTTTCTTCAAACGATCTAGTTAGCGATTGTGCCGTCAGCAAAACCGCATTAGAAACTTTTCTGCGCTCACCTCCCATAATAATTTGCGCCTCCAAAATCCCTGCAAGTACAAGCTTAGATTCTTTATTCACCTCGCAAATATTATTTCTTAACAATTTTGCCACAGTAAAATCTATCAATGGCCTATAAACTTCCATTAAATCATCCACTAAACAAAATGGGTTTTTAGCGTTACTATGATGTAACCCTATAGCAGGGTGCAGTCCCACCGAAATTACAGACCGTGAAACCGCAGATCTTAATACTGCATAGCCATAATTTAATAACCCATTAATTCCCGGTAAATCTCGATTTCTTAGAAAATCTTCTCCCATTAATGCTGGCCAGTATTTACGTGATGCCTGAGCCTCTATATTGCCATTGTCGCCAGATTTTACCCGTTTAGCCATTTCAAATAATCCATCTGCAATTTGCGAAGAATTAATTGCTTTTAGTACTTCTGCTTGGCCAATAATTTTCTTCTGAATTATTTTTTGCCAAGTATTTTTTATGAAGGGTTTACTCGCATCAAGCTGCAATTGCAAATTACCTGATTGCTTATGATGGCTAACTACTGGCCATACCATACTGGCAGGATTATGATTAGGAGAACAAAATATTATCGGAATACCCTCATCCGCACAAGCTACTATAATATTCTGGCTAACGGTTGCCTGATAACTATTAACCAATAGTGCTTCTATACTATCGAGAGGAATAACCGCAAGCGTATTATCTTGACTAGTAATTTTAAGAGAATTTCTTAATAAACCAAGATGAATTCCATTATTGGTTATTTCAACTATTGTACTTGACATCTAAACTCCCGCTTAAGGTTTCAGTTACTGGTATTCTTCCAGCATCCCATACCTTGCCAGCAGGCGTTATATATACTTTACGCGCTTTTTTTATTTTTAATAGATTAGCTGAGGCTCCCCAAGTCTTCTCATTAGGCTTCTTCTCGTAGGCTACAAAATGTGGCACTAAAAATATTCCATTTTTAACATTGGCAATTTTTTTAACTCTTCTAATTTCTAAAATTCCATTTTCTTCATAGGCAACCATATCATTAATATGTAAGCGCATAACAAGCTTTGCGGTTGCAAATCCTTTCCACTCTTTTTTAGCGATAATATTTTTACCTTGACGTATTATTCTATATATTCCCTCTTTACCTTTTTGCCATTCAGGCAGGTAATTCTTTTGATTAGCATCAAAAGTAGTAACAACTTCCGCTGCCCATTCATTAGCCTCATATTTGCGCCCATCACTTAACTCAACATCTTTTGTGGGACAAAATATATCAACATGGTGATTACTCCCTGTAGCCATATATTTATAAGGTTTTCCTTGCTTATCTTTAATCGATATTACAGTATTTGCTGTCTTAACTTCCAATGTTCTAACACTATTTATATTATGTTTCTTTGCAAATTGAGATATAATTTCCTCAAACTCTAACTCTCCTTGACGTAACCTAATTTCTGCTAATAATTTGTCTCTTATTTTAGCATCTCTAATACTATCTATATCTTTTTCTTTTAAAGCAGATAACTTACATCGTACTACCAAAGTTAATTTACCTTCTTTATCATTACTATTAACTAGCCCATAATAAGTATCTTTGTGCAGCTGTCCTGAGGTAGAACCTCTATTGAAACTACCATGATCTTGTTTATGAGAAACCACTATATCATAGATTTGTGACTTTAATTTTACAAAATCATATAATTCATATGGTTTTGTTTTTGTAAGCATCCTTTCTAAGGAAACTCCATCATATATCTTATCTTGTGCACTTAAGCGACTTATGGCGTTTAATTTTGAACGGTTACAACAAGCAATCACTATTGCGTCAACCGCATGATGTCTATGATCTAAGCGATCTTTAGAGTTATCTTCCTGATTTTCAGCTAGTATAGCATCAAAACCCCAAGCTTTCCTAAGTTTAGCTGTCATTCTCCCAGGATATGTATCCACATTTTCTGTCAAATATCGTAAATATTCTTTGGTTATTCTAGCCATATATGCAGTATCAATAAGTTGTCTTGCCTGCCAGCCTTTATCACCAGACTTGCTATCTTCCTCAAAAGTTTTCATAGCATCTTCTTTAAAACGCCATTTTTTACTTGCTGGTAATGATGAAACTCTGGCTATAATTTGATCGTAAACTTCTTTAGATAATCCAAAAGCCTCATAAGGTGATTTATTACCTTTTCGTTGATTATACTCTCGTAATACCAAAACCTTATTTGCTACTGAATCATCTAAAGTTCTAGAAAAAGGCAATATATGATCAACTTCTGTCTTTTCACTTAACGCATCTGTTAAACTCATATTCTTACCGCTGTAAATACAGATCTTGTTTTGTTGATAATATAACTTTAATTTTAACCTATAATCTCTCGAAGGAACTAATCCGCATGCTTTTATCTCATCATTAAATTTTTCATTATCCTCCTGATTTTTCTTATTTTCTTTATTTAATTTGATCTTTTCTTTTTGATTTAACTTAAGATCTCTTGCAAGTTCAACCGCAACCTCACTTGGCACGCCAAATCTTAATACCAGTTCATTTATTATTTTTCTTAGCTGATTAAGCGCAATATGAACTGTAGGATTACCAATTTTGCCATAATATTTTTCTTCTGTATCTTCACTATTTCCACTACCAAAAGAAACGTATGACTCAAGTAGCTTGCCGTAATAAGGAAATGGATTTTGTTTGGTAATATTCCATATTTCACCAGTATAGCCTACCGCATCTGAAAACATTCCTTGTTTTTTACATTCGATTATAGAATCATATTCTTTTAACCCAGATTCTAAATATGGAATTAATGAAATAATAGCTTTATGAGAATATTTAAAAGTACCATCTTCTAGCGCAACATCAATTATATTTTTTATATTATCGTCTGATAAATATGAAAACTCAGATTTAAGCCATTTTTCTAATTCCTCATCAGAAATTCTATCATCTAATAACTTCATGACTACTTCGTCTTGTTTACTAAGATCAAGTTTTTGCCAATTATCAGCAAATCTAGTTTCTTTTGCCATCTCTATGAAGGTGGATTCTCCTTGTAGATCTTGTCTTGCTTCATATTCAAGATTAAATTCTAGATCTGAGGATAAAGAAAGTTTTTTTCTTATCGAGGAAAATTTAACTTTCTTATTGCTATATAATAGCGATATTATTTTGTCTAAATCATCTTTAGATAAATCACTACTTGTTTTTCTCCAAGTCTTATCAACAATTTTAAGATTATTAACTTCTTTTAAAATCCTAAACCTCTGTGCCGAAGGCAGGGCTGCAAAAGCCCGTTCTTCTTTTGGTATAAGGCTACACCTACCTTTCTTTTGAGGTTTTAGTGGTCTTTGATAAAATATAGCGTCTTTAAGTTCTTCTACTAGCTCTTTATTCAGCAGATCAGGATAGTACATAGCTTGCTTTTCTAATATCTGCTCCATCTCATATTCAAGCATTGATCGTTGCGGATAAAAATCATATATATTTTTACTCTTATTTACAGTTGCTCTTACTCTTTTTACATCGTTATGAAAAAGAAACTCACCTATAGTTCGCCAACCATTTTCTTTCATAACACTTATTGTGTTATTAACTGCTTCATTTACAGCTCCACTATCTTTATCTTTTGCTGCCTGTTTTCTATTACTTTTAAAACCTCTGCGCTGATTAATATGAAAAATAACTCTACCCAACTCATATAAAGTAATTTTATCATCTAATGCCTTTACCCTTAAAAAATAAGGGTCTAGGCTAGTTAGTTTTTTTCTATCACTTACTTCTGATGGCATTAATTTTTTTGTAACAAGAAAATTTAAAAGATTATTGCGTCTCCTGACAAAACGATCTCTACGTCTACGCATTCCTCTAGCTTCTCTCCTTTCTACAGCTAAAGAAGTCTTGGTTTTACTGTCTCTACCATCTGAGAATATCCTAACTCCTGCATGAAAAACATCATATGGATTACCTTCCCTTAATTCGACTAAAGCAAATCCTATTGAGTTTGTTCCTACATCAAGTCCAAGACGGTATTGCATAAATTTTATTCCTCTATGTTTCTATAGTTTTAAAATATCTATTGCCAATAAATATATATTATGCTAACAATAATTTTATTAGATTAGAATGTCCAGTCGTTAATAAGATGAAACATTCACAAAATACGAGGTAGAGCTGCGGTTTTACCTCTTTTTTTTATCAGCTATTTTTTTATTTTAACTAATCCATTTTATACGGCTAAGTTTTAGCTCGGTCTTTATGTCAGTGATAAGTCAATCCTACATTCAATTACCTTAAAATCTATAATTAAATTCTGTATTTGATTGCAAGCCTAAAGAAATTAATTTGAAATAATATAAATGGTGAGACCGGCGCGATTCGAACGCGCGACCCCCAGATTAGGAATCTAGTGCTCTATCCAACTGAGCTACGGCCTCATATCGATAATTTTTGCCAGTATAGGCAAATATCTTCATAAAGCAAAAAATATTACAACTAATTGACAAGTTTTTAATAACGATTTTTACGTAATTGACTTGCCAATAAGAATGCTAATTCTACACTTTGTGACGCATTAAGTCTTGGATCGCAATGAGTATGATAACGATCCTTTAAATTAAGTTCTGAAATTGCCTGAGCTCCACCCACACATTCAGTAACATCTTGACCCGTCATTTCTAAATGAATCCCACCAGCATAAGTGCCTTCAGCATTATGAACATCAAATACTTTTTTCACTTCAGATAATATCCTATTAAATGGTCTGGTTTTATAACCATTTGGAGACTTTATTGTATTACCATGCATAGGATCGCATGACCAAATTACATTACGTCCCTCATGCTTAACTCTTCTAAGTAATGGCGGCAAGTGTGCTTCTACTTTATCATCACCCATACGAGATATAAGCGTTAATTTACCAGGAATATTATCAGGGTTTAAAACATCTATTAACCTTAATAGATCATCTTCCTGCATTGAAGGACCAACTTTCATTCCTATAGGATTACTAATTCCTCTCATATACTCAACATGAGCCTCGTCAATATTGCGTGTACGATCACCTATCCACAACATATGTGCAGACGATGAAAAATATTTGCCAGTCTTTTTATCTTTACGAGTCAAAGCCTCTTCATAATTTAATAATAAAGCTTCATGAGAAGTAAAAAATATAGCTTCATGCAATTCATGTATCTTAGCTAAATCTATTCCTAAAGAATTTATAAAACCTAAACTCTCGTTAATTCTTTCAACTAAATCAGAAAATAATTTAGATTGCGCAGAACTATTGGCAAATTCTTGATTCCACTTACTCACATTAGTTAAAGATGCATAGCCTCCACTAGCCAAAGACTTTAAAAATTCTAAAGTATCAAAACTTTGGCTATAAGCCTTATATAATCTTTCTGGATCAGGAACACGACTAGCATCTTCAAAATCAATACTATTTACCATATCACCACGATATGCAGGAAGGGTTTTTCCCTCTATTTCTTCAATATCTGAAGAACGAGGCTTTGCAAATTGACCAGCAATCCTACCAACTTTTACCACTGGCTTACCCGTTCCATACATCAGAGCAACGGTCATTTGAAGAAAGACACGAAAATAATTTTTTAAGTTATTATGGCTATATTCAGCAAAACTTTCAGCACAATCTCCACCCTGTAGTAAGAATGCTTCACCATTGGCAACTTTAGCTAAATCACTGTTTAAGCGTTCAATCTCAGAAAATTTTACTAAATCCTTACTTTTATGCAACTTATCTTCAACTTTCTTTAATATTTTGCTATCTTGATAGATGGGTTGCTGTTTTATAGGAAACGCACGCCACGAATCAATTTTCCAAGATTTTCTAGATTTTTCTTTACTACTCATGAGACTCCGTTATATCCTTCTTAAGAACATGTCCATTTTAGATTATGGGCAATTATTATAGTCTAGTAGGCTATGATAGTAAATAAGATCTATTATATATTTTTGAGTATATTTTATGAAAAAAAACAATATAATTGCTTTTCAAGGGATTATGGGAGCTCATTCGGACCTTGCCTGCCGTAAAGCATATCCTTATATGGATACTTTAGCATGCTCATCATTTGCTAAGGCAATCGCTAGCGTCCAAGAAGGCAAAGCAGATCTTTGTCTTATTCCAATTGAGAATAGCTCATCTGGAAGAGTTGCTGAAATACATAATTTATTACCCAAAACTAATTTACATATCGTTGGAGAATATTTACAACCAATTTCGCAACATTTAATGGCCATTAAAGGCACTAAATTAAGCGACATAACCGAAATACATTCGCACCCTCAAGCTCTTATGCAATGTAGCAAGAGACTTGAAGAATTAAGCAATCAAATTACCAAAGTGGAGGCTGCCAATACAGCAATTGCTGCCAAAATGATTGCTCAAAGCAACAGTAAACACAAAGCTGCTATTGCTTCAGAACTTGCTGCAGAAATTTATGGTCTTGAAATTATAGAAAAAAATATTGAAGATAATCACAATAACAGCACTGTCTTTATTGCAATGTCAAAAGAACCAATCGACCCAGACCCAAAGGAAGGTAAAGTAATCACAAGTCTTATCTTTACAGCAAGAAATATACCTGCATCTTTGTATAAAGCATTGGGTGGATTTGCTACTAATCATGTTAATTTATTAAAAATAGAAAGCTATATTCCAACTGGCGAATCGCAAACAGCTCAATTTTTTATTAGTTTTGAAGGTAGCCCTAACGAAAAAAACGTTCAACTTGCACTTGAAGAACTTGGCTTTTTTTGCAAAAAAGTTAAATTGCTTGGTGTCTATTACGCAGCAAATTCTTAAAATAATTTAATAACAACTATAACTAGCTTTTTTCAGCAGCAGCAGCTCCTCTTTTGGCTGCTGGATCTTTTATAATTGTACTGACTTGCTGCTTTGAATCTTTTTGAATATATTGATCAAATATAGAAACAATCATAATACCTAATAAACTCTTACCATTTGCATGTTTTTGATCTAGTAATGTTTTAAGATTATCTATTATTGCTCCTCGCCTTTCTTGACCAATCCTTACAGAGTCAATAACAAAAGTGCAACCTGTTTCGCATAAAGCAACACTGACAGGGTCTTTTTCTCCTTGCTCTAGATTTAATTCTTTATTCAATTGAGAATTATAATAATTTGCTAATTCTTGCTCTATATGAGCAAAGACTCTTTCTTTTTTACCTTGATCTTTTGATTTAGAACAATCGTTAAGAACTAATTCTAAAGATCTAGTAGCTTTATATAATGTAAAACTATCTAGGCTATCTCGTGCTGTCCTATTTATAGGAGTGCTCTTGTCTGGAAGAGAGGCTAAATTAATAAGATGCGATTTTTTAATCTCCTCAATTCTTTCCTGTGTGCCTTTTAAATTTATGGAAAATTTACTATCCTGTTCTTGTGGTAATATCTTCCTGTCGATAGAAATCTCAAGACCACCCCCTTTAAAAAGCTCATTTAGACCTTGTATAACTGGACCTAATCTTTGCAATTTAAATGCGGCTTCTAACTTTTTTTTATAATCACTATCTGGATTGAAGAAAGTCCAATCAACCCTATGAGTAGTAGCTTGTTGTTCTTGCATAGATTCTTTTGCTGCTGACATATCTAACTCACTATAATTTTCAAATTTCCAGTAAATTTCTATATATTACAATATTTTAGTAAAAAACATTATGTGGTATATTATATAGGAAATAAGTGAAAAAGTAAATATATTAACTATCCTTACTCTAGCTAAACTACATATAATTATCATAAATGCGCCAAAATTTGGCATAGCAGTGAAGATTAAAAACATATAATTGAATTTACGCATAAATAAACAAAACTTAGCGTAACTTCCTTTTTGATTATTCAAATCAATAGCTCCATTTAAAGCTACAAGAAAAAATTTACCTATAAGAAAATTAACCAAAATGGCTAAAATATTACCTAAAAGAGACGCTATTATGAATAATTTAATGGGATAGATAGAAAATTCCCTTATAGCATAAATTGCAAGATATCCTTTTATAGGCAAGAAAATTGAAGACATAAAACTATCACATAATGTGTAAATAAGTGCTTCAACAAAAGACATATATTTTATAATTCCTTTAGAATTTATGCTATCAATTCATTATAAAATAGATAATGTTTTATGCAATAGCTTACATATACCTACCAGTTAGAAGATTTATAGCAGGATAAGTTAATGCGCTAGATGGTAATGTATTAGATAGATTTTTATAATTTAAGCTCTTTCAACACCAGCAAACGCTTCCATGCTAGGAACTTGCAACCGACTATCAGGTGCTGTAACCCTATGAGACGTTTTTTGAAAATTAACTGATCCGCTAGCCCCATAATCAAACTTATAACCTAGATCTTGACCTCGATCTGTCTCCATAACAGTAGTAATAGGAGTAGTGTAGTTTGGAATGCCAGAGACTGTTTTTCTTTCATTAGACATAAAATACCTCTAAAATTTATTTTGGTTAATATATTAGCAATTCATCTAATGTTCAAGAAACATTATTATTTAAAATTACTTTTGAATTACACCCAATACCAAGACCAGAAACTGATTTAACTCATATTGCCTTAAAGCAAGAGTTACTTCTAGCTTGCAAATTTAATTTAGAGGCTTGACACTGCTCTAAAGAAGGAAATAGAGACAAAGCTTGGCTTGACTTTATAGCAACTGGCTTTGCTAAATATGGCTTTGAATATTGCATTTCTTCAGAAGTTGCAATTCTATATTCGTTAAATTTATTTTGACCAATTTTTTCTAGAACAAAATTTAATTGAGCAAAAAAATTATCTTCTGCTAAACTATTATTATAGGTATAAAGATCCAAATAATCATTACAAGCTATTAACAGATTATCTTGAAAATATTTGGAATCATTTTCGGTTATTTTTAGTTCATTCAATGGTACATTTTTAAATAAATCATGTTCACAAAGTTTTTGATATATAGGAGTTATAAAAATATTTGGCGGTACTTCTTTAAATAAAAACTGTTTATATGGATTGATAGATTTAGATTCTAATTCATATACGGAATCAATCCAACTAATTTTTTGAATCGCATAATTAGCTATAATATTAACTTTCTGATCAAAACTCTTTTCATTCCACTGCTCAAGAGTTAAAGGCTTTCTACAAAGAAGGCTATAATCTTCAAATCTACTCAATGATGTTAAATATTCAATACAATCATTACAAAAACGTGCATCTCTTGAAATATCTGGCAAGTCTTTCTCAAGTTTGTAAGAAAACCCTTGTAATTTAGTTTCTACCCAAGTTAAAATTTTTACTCCATCTTGCGTTGCAAGCATTTGATTAATTTGATCGCCATATAAACATAATTTAGCAAATTCTGTAAAACGATAATCTATAAACCATCTATCTTGATCTTTCATAAAAAGCTAAATATCATTGTTTATTTTTATACATATTAATAAAAGCAAGACTATAATAACTTGAGGAGTTACTCCATTTAGATAATCTAGTCTATTTTCCTGTCATTATTCTATCCACTAGCTGGGCAACGGTTGGTACAAAACCATTTTCATAAAATGGATCTTGACCAAATTTATAAGCATTATGACCTGCAAACATTAATTGATCCTCTAGAGAACCTATTCCATGAGCTGCCTCTTGCAATGTTTTTTGTATACAAAAGCTTCTTGGATCAGCTTTGTAGCCAGTTGTATAATCTCCATGATCTTTCCAATTGCTAAAGCGACAATGACTTAAACAACCCATGCAATTTATTTGATCTTCTCGAATTTGTTTTGCTTCTTCCTTTGTCACAAAAACTAATGTTGCATCTGGAGTTTTCATTACTTCAGTATAACCTTCAAGTATCCATTTTTCTGCACGATCTTTATCTTGCAACTCAACAAATACTCCTCTTCCCCTTGGACCAAATGTAAATTCTTCAGTTAAAACTCCTTCAGGAGTTACAACATAAGGTATTTGTCTTTCATGACGAGCCTCAAGTTGCTTTAAAAAATTATTTCTAACCGCAGAAGAATAAAAACCCGTAGGACTAAATCTATTAAGCGAGACATCGCCTTCTTTTATTGTAAGCAACCGCTTTTTCCAGTAATCAGGAACAGGACTCTCTTTAGTCAATATAGGTCTTGTTCCAAACTGAAAAGCAATTTCTCCTATTTCTGGATTATCTAGCCAATCCGACCAATCTTGCAAATGCCACACACCACCTGCCATTATAATTGGCACGTGATTTAGACCAACTTCATTCATAAATTTACGAATTTCTACAACCCTTGCATAAGGATGTTCTGGTTTTGTAGGAATTTCATTATTAGAAAGACCATTATGTCCTCCAGCAAGCCAAGGATCTTCATAAACAACACCACCAAGCAAATGAGAAGTTTTATGATAAGCACGCTTCCATAAAGCGCGTATCGCCCGCATTGACGAAACTATAGGATAATAATATATATTATATTTTTCTGCAATTTCAGAAAGTCTGTATGGCATACCAGCACCACAAGTAACGCCATTTACTAAACCTTTAGTTTGCTCAAGCACTCCTTCTAATACTCTAGTTGCTCCGCCCATTTCCCATAATATATTCATGTGAATACAACCATTGCCATTGGCACGTTCATAGGCTATTTTTGCTTGTGAAATTCCACCTTTAATTGCCATCGCAACCAATTCTTCATGTCTCTCCCTGCGAGTAGAACCTTGATATGTTTGTAAAATTATTTGACCATTTTTATCATAACTATCTGCATTAACGCCAGAAAATGTACCAACTGCGCCACTAGCTGCAAAAGCTCCAGATGTTTCACCACTAGATATTGCAATTCCTTTGCCTCCCTCAATTATTGGCAGGACTTCTTTCCCTGAAATCATTACAGACTTAAGATTCTTAAGTATCATCTAGCTTATACCACTCCAAAATTCTAAAATTATAATTTTAATAATGCAAAGACTATATAGCAAATTTTTTATAAAGATACATCATTTGATTTAATTACTAATAAAACTAGTTGGTGCTGGATCTACAACTACAAACTTTCCTTGCTTAATTTGCATGATTGCAAATGCTCTTTCTGCCAATCCATCTTTATTAAATCTAAATATTCCATCAATACCAGAGTAACCACGTTCATTAGCAATATTATTAGCACTATAAGGATTTTGAGGAAATAACTTAGGTAAGGTCACTGCAAGTGCTATTGCATCATAAGCAAGACTTGATATAGTTTTTGGCTTATAACCATAAGTATTCTCAAATTTATTTTCAAAAGCCATTTGCCTTTCTTTTATTGGCGTTGCAAATAAAGCTCCTTCTAATTGTTTAGTAGATAATAGACTATCATCATACCATTGCGAGCTACCTAGTAATAATATTTTATTATTGTCAAAATTTTTAGCTGCTAGAATATCTGCTATATTTGTTATTCTCCTTGATCCTTCAGGAATAATAATTGCTCCTAAATATGATGATGATGATTTCTTAGTTAATGCTGCGCCATTTAACACTGAATTAAGAGCTATATTTACTCTCGACTCTATATTTATAGCATTGCCAGAACTATCTATATTATAAGCTTCATTTGCTAATACATGGCTATCATCATTAAATTTAGATATTGTATTACGCACCTGCTCATCTAAAGCACTACCATATGAATTATTTGGAACTAAACTTGCAAAATTTATAATACCAAATTTATCATGAACATATTTTAATATACGGTCAATTTGTGGCTGAGGAGTAATACCCAAAACAAATACTCCACTACTTGCTAAAGATTTATCATTTGAAAATGATATAACACTAATATCATGTTCTTTTGCTATTTTATTTACTATTTTTGTCGCATCACTAAATAATGGACCTATTATAAGCTTCGCATCTATACTTACGGCACGATCAGCTGCATTGGCAATAGATACATTATTTTCTCCCGTATCTATCGGAACCAAAACTATATTGCTATTATTAAAGTCAAATAAGGCTAATTGAGCTGCATCTAATAATTGTTTTCCTAACTTAGAATTTGTTCCGCTTAAAGGAAGTAATATTGCAATTTTAACTGGATTATTAGCGAGTCTAGCTTTATAGTCGGATATAGCTCCTGTATCTTGAACAGAAACTGACAAATCAGTTTTATTTTCTGATTGAGATCCTCGATCTTTGAGTAAATTACTGGCAATTTTTGGTTTAATTTCATCATCACTTGCACAAGCACAAACTATAAAAATGAATATTAAGGCAAGATATCTAACTAAATTTTTAATATAAAGCACCATAATTCTCCTTAAGAAAATATCGATATGATTCAACTTAGCTCAATATTATCAAACTGTAAACAAGAGGCTGGACTTTATATTGTCTCAACCCCTATTGGCAATATATATGATATAACTATAAGAGCACTACAAATTCTTTCTAATGTTGATATAATATTATGTGAAGATACAAGAACAACGCACAAACTACTGGAAAATTATAATCTAAAGAAAACTTTGATTTGCTATAATGACCATAGCACAGATAAAGATCGTAATCGTATTATTGATGGCATAAAGCAAGGACAAAGCTATGCTATAGTATCAGATGCTGGCACTCCTCTAATTTCAGATCCAGGCTATAAATTAGTGAGATTAATCTCAGAAAATAACTTAAAAATAATTCCTATTCCTGGTGCTTGCGCTGCAATAGCTGCTTTAACAGTATCTTCCCTTCCATCAGATCAATTTTATTTTTTAGGTTTTTTACCTGCTAAAACTCATAGTCGCATTGGTGTTTTAAAAAATATCAAGCACATAAACACAACAATAATTATTTATGAAACAGCTAGAAGATTGGTCGATAGCCTAAATGATATATCTTCATGCCTTGGTAATATACCAGTATGCGTAGTACGCGAACTTACGAAAACATATGAAGAAAAAAAATATGGCAATTTACAAGATATTATTAAATATTACAGCGATAACGAACCCAAAGGAGAATGTGTAATAATTATTGATAATCATCAGAAAGAAAATTTTACTGATGTGCAAATAAATGAATTAATTATAAATTCTTTAAAAACATTATCGGCAAAAGATACTGCAAGCACTCTTGCTGAAATTACAGGTTTAAGTAAAAAAGATATTTATGATAAAGTACTTAAAATTAAAAATTCTTAACTATTAATCTAATAAATTTTTCTCTGTGCTAAATTTTTATAAATCTAGTTATAATTATGGCTTAATATGCGAACTACTTGCCTTAATATTTTTAACTTTAAAACTATATAGGATAATTTCTTGGCGTTATAAAACAAATGTTGGAGAAATTGATATTATTGCTTCCAAAAAAAATACCATAATATTTATTGAAGTAAAGGCACGGAAAGATAAAACTTTGTTACATTACAGCCTTACTACCAAACAACAACAAAGAATATTAAAGGCAAGTAACTTATTTATTAAGTATAATCGAAAATGGCACAAAAAATCTCTGCGTTATGACTTAATTGTTATAAATAAGATTTTTAATTTTACCCATATTAAGAACGCTTGGAATTGTAGTGACAAAATTAACCGCAATATAAAAAACCAATAATACGCTAAGCCTTACGATAATACCAAACACCAATTATAGATATTAATATAGGAAGAAGGAGTATATTTAAAAATTTTATTAAGGCTGCTAATTTTACGATATCATTATACATATTTTTTTGAATTTCTCTTTGCTGCTTTCTAATATTAACCATTTTATTAGTAAAGTCTCTTATTTCCTGACTTTGTTGAATTTTATAAATTTGTTTATCTTTATCATCCTTTGCTTCCTTAGATTGTTTTTGTAAAAGAGATAATTTATATTCGGTTCGATTTAACTGCTCTTGTAACTGTTTTTGCTGCACTAAATATTTATCCTGCATTTGCTGTCTAATTTTATCAACTATTTTAAAAGGACGATTATTGGTTCCCCTGCCCCTCAAAGATATTAAATCATCACTCCCTGATAAATTATCAAGTATATTTACAATAAAAGAACCGTTATCTGCTATTGGACTAACTAACTGATATCCATCAAATTTTTGATCAGTTGACCAAACATCATCTTTTAAAATATCACTATCTGCAATAACAACTATATTTATATTCCCTTGATTTGTAGGAGAAAAATAACTTCTGGCTTTACCTAAAGCCCTAGCCGCTAAAATAAATTCATGATTTTGTGGCGCAAAAAGAGAGACAATTTTAGCAGGATCTGGTTTGCCTTTTATGTCATTTATATCAAAAATCATTGAGTCTTTAGTCGATGTAATTAATGGTTCAATTTTTACTTCAGACTGATCAATTGCCTCTATATATCCACTAGTTGCCAAATTAACCATTTTTAATCCTGCTGTAGTTATATCCTTGTTACTTAGATTTTGTTTTTGCATGGCAAGCCAGAGCAAATAATCTACTTGTGATTTTATAGTTTTATCGTTAATTTTTCTTGCTGCTAAATGATCGGCAATAACTTTATTATTAGGTAATTTTATGCCCCAATTTCTTAAAATTGGAATAAATCTAGCGTCAAAACTATTATTTTCTCCTAAAGAGTTCTTACTTTCCGCATAAGGATCTAAAAAGAATAAGGCCTTTTTACCAGATATAACATATTGATCTATTGCCCTTAGCATTTCGTAACTTATATCTTTATCTGGCTGTACCACCATTAATAGATCAATATCTTCTGGTAAAGATTTGGCATCTTTTTTAATTATTTTAATATTCATTACTTGAGAAATTTGCTGCATAACTATCCATGCACGATTGCCTATTAATCCTGGTAGACCCATAAAATTTTGTTGTTCTATCGGTAAACTAGAATAAACTCCTACAATAGGCTTTTTATTGTTAGATAATGCATATATAATCCTACTTATTTCATATTCAGTAAATGGCTCACGATCAAAACTAAATACTGGAATCACTTGTTGCTGATTGTTACTGTTAATTGCAACTAATCCTAAATATGCTTTTGTTTCATCTTTATCAATAGGAACACCTTTTAGTCCATAACTAAGAGCCTGATCCTCTTCATCGCTGTAAGGCTCTGGATCAATAAACTCAACTTTTATTTTTCCCTTAGAATAGTAGGCAAATTGATCTAAGAAACTTTTTATTCTTTGTGCATAAGTTTTTAAATAAGGAATACCATTGGCTAGCTTGTCAGAGAAAAAGAATTTAAATGTAATTTCTTGATTATTATTATTAATTAGTTTGATACTATTTTGGGATAAACTAAATCTTTTATCGTCTGTAAAATCTATCTTATAATCTACAAGCCATAATCTAGCTAATAAATTAATTACTATGACTACAGTAATTATAGTGCTAACCATTATTAATGATTTAGATTTTTTCATAAACGAGCTACCCTAAACCCTTCTTAATATAGCTATGTTTATCATTATACAGCTAATGATAAAACTTATAAAATATACTAGCGCAGTAATTGGGATAACCCCCTTTATCATATCTTGAAAATTAGTAACTATACTTAAATCACTAATAATATTAATTATAAATTGAGGTAACCCCATAGATATAAAAAAATTAAGAACCATAACAAAACCACTACACATAAATAGAAAACTAATGGTTATCGTTAATATAAAAGCTACCACCTGACTTGTGGTAATTGCAGATATACATGCTCCTAAAGCCAAAAAAGATGCCATAACTAAAATAGAAGAAAAATATGATGCAATAATAACTCCGTTATCTGGATCACCTAGGTAATTTACTGTTATTACTATAGGAATAGTAAGCAATAAATTAATCAGGGCAAAAGCAAAACTTGAGAAAAATTTACCTAAAACCATCTCGTATATGGTAATTGGTAAAGTCATAAGCAACTCAAAACTACCATTACGCTTTTCTTCTGCCCATAATCTCATTGTAATTGCAGGCATAAGAAATAAATAGAGCCAAGGCTGCCACAAGAAAAACGCCTCTAAATTAGCATTACCATCTTCAAAAAAATGACCTACATAAAATGTAAATATGCCACTTAAAAAAAGATATACTGCCATAAAGACAAAACCAATTGGCGTTTGGAAATATCCTTTTAATTCTCTTTTAAAAATTGTAACTAATGTGCTTGCCATAATTTTTAACTAATTTTATGTGTGACATTATAAAAGACCGAAGCTAATCCCTTTAGATTACTTAATATATTATCATTTTTTATACTTGAGTTTGCATGCTGTTTTATAACTTCACTAATTTCTCCATTAGCAACAATTTTGCCACGGTCAATTATAGCTATATAATCACAGAGCAATTCAACTTCTTCTAGAACATGAGTTGAAATTATTATCGCTTTATCTTTGCTTACTTCTTTGATTAATTTATATATTTGTAATTTTTGGTTAGGATCTAAACCATCTGTTGGCTCATCTAGGATTAAAACTTTTGGATCATGAAGCAAGCTCTGTCCTAAAGATAATCTACGCTTATAACCTTTAGATAAAGTATCTATTCTTTGATTAAAGACTTGATTTAGTGATAAATTATCTACAATAAATTCTATTCTATTTTTTATATTTTTCTCATCAATTTTCCTGATTTGCGCAATAAATTTTAAAAATTCTCCAGCACGCATATCAGGATATATCACTCCTGTTTCTGGTAAGTAGCCTATTTGTTCCTTAGCTTTTAAAGGATTATTTATCATATCTAGTCCACATATATCTACTTTACCAGAATCAGGTTTCATATAACCGGTAATAATTCTCATGGTAGTAGTTTTTCCTGCTGCATTAGGTCCTAAAAAGCCTAGAACTTTTCCTTTAGTTACTTCCAAAGATACATCCGTTACAGCTTTTATATCTGCAAAATTTTTATTGAGCTTACTTACCTTTATCCCAACTTCCATATCAATAGTCTTTATAATAAATGATAGATCTTAAAACTTTTATCTAAGCTGATTAATAATTGTATTGTTTATATTTGTATAATATAATTCATACTAGTTCAGTTAGATGCCAAATTATAGATTATTATTTTTGCTTATGAATAAAAATAAAATCAAGTTAGTTGAAGAATTATCTTCACGATCTTATTTATTACTTGCTGCTTTGCTCATTGCATGTAGCACATTGGTCATATCTGCCACCTATTATTATTTAAGTTGGTATAATAATATTCGTGAGCAACAATATATAAACAATATCATAAATGAAAAAAAACGTACTGTAAGTGAATATTTTTATAATATTGAACAAAATATTTCTTTAATTGCAAAATCTCCAGATTTAATAAATTCTTTAAAAATTTTTACAGCAAACTCTAATTCCACTCTAAATAATAATCTTTATAATCAATATAATAGCTGGCTTCAATTAGTCAGAAACAATTCTAGCTTTGAAGAAATATTTTTATTAAATGATAAAAATATACCTATATATAATACAACTTCAGCAAATATTAATAATCTTGATCATAAAACTATAAATTTATTAAGTGATTTAATTAATAAGCTTGATAATAAAATTCTTGCCTATAGTGAATATTTTTTTATTCATCGTATAAAAGAAAATAATAATACAATTGGCTACTTAGTTGCAAAAATTAGTCCACAGAAATTAAATAACCTTTTAAAGCTTGCTGATGAGTCAATCGAATTAAAATTAATCTCAAAAGATATAAATAATTCTAATAATATTCGTCATGGTTATTTTGAAGTATTAGGAACGCCAATGACTATAATGTCAAAAAATGCTCTGCCTAATTTTCAATTTATAAATATAATTTCTCCTGCTTGGCACAAAATATTATTTGCAACAAGCTTTATTGTAATTGCTGTTTTTCTACTTGGTAGTTTTTTACAAAGCAAGCTATTGGCAAAAAGTCTTACTACCCATCTAGATGTTAGTGAAGATGAGAATAAAACTACAGAATTACCAACAAATATAGTCCATTTGAACGATCATGATAATGAATCTATAAATCAAATAAATAGCCTAAAATTGGTCATTCAAGAAAGTCTAAAAAATTTTAATGAAAATCTTGATCATCTTTATGAGCTATTTAATCAAATTCAAACTACAACGGTAAATTCAATTCAGTTATTTAAGCAAGCTAAATTGGAAATTCCTTTAAATAATGATGCAGATAGTGCTAATAAGCCTGATATTGTTTTACTAGAAAACTTAGCCTCTACAAGCGAAGATATTATAAAAAAAGCCATTGACGATACTGATCATGCTGGTCTTTCTAATAATATGCTTATTAGTCGAACTCACCATCTAGAAAATGCTACGCAAATTATAAATAATCTTATAAAAGAAATTAATTTGCTGGCTTTAAATACCATTATTCAATCGGCTAAAGGTAATATGGATAATAAAAATATTGAAAACATAACTGACAATATTAAACAAATTTCTCAGCGTAGTAACCGTGCCATAGAAGAACTAAAACTGCAAATGCAGCATATAACTCAAGCATCAGATTCTGTCGGTAATAATGTAAGCGATATTAGATCTTCTATAACTAAGGCAAAACAAAATATAAGCAATATATCTAATATAATTTTATCATATAAAGATAGGTATAATAATAGCAAATCACTTCCGCATATTAATCTTGAAGAAATTTATAGTTCGAGTGAAAATATTACTAAATATTCTACCAATGCATTAAACTCTATTAATAAAATCTCTGATCAAGTAACAACTTTAAATAACCATGTTACAAAACTACTTGAGAAAGTTTAAAATGTTCCCATAGATATTTTATGTCTAATATCTCGCATAAGATCTTGATAATATGCCAGATTATGCCAAGTCATTAACATTGCGCCAAGTATTTCATTTGCCTTAATTAAATGATGCAAATAGGCTCTACTATAATTTTTACACGTATAGCAATTACAATTTTCGTCTAAAGGCTTTTTATCTTCAGTATGGCAGCTATTGCGTATATTTAGAGTTCCAGATCTAACAAATGCCTGCCCATTACGTGCAGACCTTGTCGGAATGACACAATCAAACATATCAACACCACGTTTAACTGCTCCTATAATATCATCTGGTTTTCCTACTCCCATTAAATAGCGTGGTCGATCTTCTGGCAAATTGCCCATGGTATAGTCTAAGGTAGAAAACATTAATTCTTGTCCTTCACCTACTGCAAGACCACCTACTGCATAACCATCAAAACCTATTTCTACTAATTTCTTTGCTGATTCTTGGCGTAAGTCTTCATATACACTACCTTGCACTATACCAAACAGACCATAACCATCTCTTTTAATATAGGCGTCTTTAGACCGCTTAGCCCATCTCATTGACATAAGCATAGAATCTTGCGCTTGCTTATATGTTGCAGGGTATGGCGTACATTCATCAAAAGCCATAGTTATATCTGAACCTAATAAATGTTGTATTTGCATTGAACGTTCTGGAGTTAATAAATGCTTACTGCCATCTAAGTGCGAACTAAACTCAACACCCTCTTCACGTATCTTTCTAATTTGCGCCAAAGACATAACTTGGAATCCTCCAGAGTCTGTCAATATAGGTCCTTGCCAATTCATAAACTCATGCAGTCCACCCATACGATCAACTACCTCAGCAGTTGGACGTAACATTAAATGGTAAGTATTGCCTAATATAATTTGTGCGCCCAATGCTTTAACATCTTCAGGATACATAGCCTTAACTGTTCCTGCTGTACCAACTGGCATAAAAGCTGGGGTTTCTATAATACCGTGCTTAGTCTCTAATATACCTGTACGGGCTTTGCCACAACTTGCTGTTACTTTAAATGAAAATTTAGCCATAATTTAATCTGTTAGCCTTTCTATTAAACAACTATCTCCAAATGAATAAAAACGATAATTATTTTTTATCGCATGATTATAAGCATCTTTCATTCTTTCGATACCAGCTATACTACATACTAACATAAATAAAGTTGATTCTGGCAAATGAAAATTTGTCATTAATAAATCAATTAATTTAAATTTATATTTAGGTGTTATAAAAATATTAGTATTGCCTGAGAATTCCTTAATTACACCATCATCTCCAGTCGCCGTCTCAAGAATTCTTGTAACTGTTGTGCCAACAGCAACTATTCTACCACCAGATTTTTTGGTTTGATTAATTATATCAGCTGTAGACTTTGAAACCATACCATATTCATAATGCATAATATGATCGTCAGTATCACTAACTTTTACTGGCAAATAAGTTCCAGCCCCAACATGTAAAGTAACAAAAGCATGATTAATTTTTTTGAGACGAAGTTTATCCATTAATTCTGAGGTAAAATGCAAACTAGCCGTTGGAGCAGCTACAGCTCCTTCATTTTTAGCAAAAATAGTTTGATAATCTATAAAGTCTTTCTTGTCTCCACCTTTAGCTCTTTTTATATATGGTGGCAGTGGCATAGCTCCATATTTATTAAGAGCCTCAATTAATTGAGCTCCTCCTAAGTTAAACTTAACTGTAACCTCACCATTATCGCCTTTACTAATAAGTTCAAGATAAAAATTATCGTTTACATAAGCTATTTGATCAAACAATAACTTTCTTGCTGGCTTAGCAAACGCTTTCCAAGAATCATTTGAAACTTGCTTATGTAAAGTAATTTCTATGCCTCTGCTTTGTTGCTTAAGCCATAGTCTGACGGGAATTACCTTAGTATCATTAAATACTAATAAATCACCTTCTTTTAATAAATCTGCTAAATCATAAACATGCTTATCCTGATAAGCATCTTGAGAAATAACAAGCATCCTAGCATTATCACGAGGATAAACTGGATGCTTAGCTATTTTTTCTTTAGGTAAATCAAAATTAAATAAATTTACTAACACTTTTATTATTTTTTATTACTAGATTGCTTTTTTTCAACATCTGAAGCTACCCTTAAAGAGATAATTTTATCAGGGTCAACAACCATGCCATTTGCTAATGTTCCTTTCTTAATATTATCTACATATTCCATACCTTCAACAACTTTGCCCCAAATAGTATATTGACCATCTAGAGAAGGAACTGGAGCAAACATAATAAAGAACTGACTATTTGCACTATTTTCATCACCACCACGACGAGCCATAGATAATGTTCCACGCTCATGTTTTAAATTACTAAACTCTGCTGGTAAATTTGGTTTATCAGAGCCTCCAGCGCCAGTTCCTGTAGGATCTCCTGCTTGCGCCATAAATTGATCTATAACACGATGAAAAACTATACCATCATAGAATTTACTCCGTGCTAATTCTTTTATTCTAGCAACATGTTTAGGAGCGATGTCTGGAAACATTTGTATTACCACACGACCATCTTTTAATTGTAAATAAAGTGTATTTTCCATATCAATATTTGCAGCACCTACAGATGAAATTAATAATATTGTAAACAATAAACTAGTTAGGCTTAATCTTAATAATTTTAATATTTTATTCATAACAAACTCCCTGTTAAAAAAATTATAGTAAATCAAGAAACAATTTACTGCTAAATAATAGAATATTTATTGTTTCTATCATTCACATATATTCAAAAGTCAAATATAGAAAAAGAGCAAAATAAATTTGCTCTTTTTCATATTCTTAATTTGCTTGTTAGAGCAAAATTTATGCTGCTTGGTTTTGTGAATCATCAGCAGCTACTACTGCTCCTGAATCTTTACCTTTTGCAGACTCATCTCTATCAACAAACTCAATAATTGCCATAGGAGCAGCATCTCCATAACGGAAACCGCATCTAATTATTCTTAAATAACCACCCTGACGCTCTTTATATCTAGAAGCTAAAACTTCAAACAATTTCTTAACAATCTCGGCATCATATAAATATGATAAAGCTTGTCTACGAGCATGCAAATCACCCTTTTTAGCAAGCGTAATTAACTTTTCAACGATAGGACGAATTTCCTTTGCTTTTGGCAGAGTAGTTTTAATTTGCTCATGCTTTATCAATGACGCAGCAATATTAGCATATAAAGCTCTTCTATGGCTTGTATCACGTCCTAATCTTCTACCTTTAATTCTATGGTGCATTTTATATTTCCTTTAATTCTTAGTAAGGTTCTTCAAAACGTTTAGATAAATCTTCAATATTTTCAGGTGGCCAACCATCTACTTCCATACCAAAGCGAAGCCCCATACTTGCAAGAACTTCTTTTATCTCATTTAGTGATTTACGACCAAAATTAGGAGTTTTTAACATTTCACTCTCGGTTTTGCGTACCAAATCACCAATATAAACGATATTATCATTTTTAAGACAATTTTGTGAACGAACTGATAGCTCTAATTCATCAACTTTACGTAGTAAATTACGATCAAATTTAAGAATTTCTTCTTCAGCTTCTTCATTTTCTTTAACTTCTTCAAAGCTAATAAATGTTTGTAACTGATCTTGCAATATACGAGCAGCTAGCGCAACTGACATTTCAGGAGTAATAGTTCCATTAGTCTCTATTGTTAAGAATAATTTATCATAGTCAGTAACTTGACCAACACGACTATTTTCAACTTTATAAGAAACTTGTTTAACTGGGCTATATAAAGCATCGATAGGTATTAATCCTATAGGCGCATCAGCAGGTCTGTTTTGACTAGCAGGAACATAACCTTTACCTGTTTCAATCATTAATTCAGCATGAAAATTCACACCTTCATTAAGAGTAAACAAAACATGGTCTTTATTTACGATCTCAATTTCTGCAGGAGTTTTTATCATTCCAGCAGTAACAACACAAGGTCCTGTTGCTTCTAATACCACTCTTTTTTTATCTACAACATGCGCACGGATTACGATACCCTTAATATTTAAGATAATATCTGTAACATCTTCACGCACGCCAGCAATAGAATCAAACTCATGAACAACGCCATCTATGCTGATAGAAGTAACTGCAGCACCTTGCAACGAAGAAAGTAAAACTCTACGTAGAGAGTTTCCTAAAGTTATGCCAAAACCCCTCTCTAAAGGCTCTACAACTAAAGTAGCTCTAGTTGCTGTAGATTTTGACTCTTCTACTTGCACTTTGGATGGTTTAATTAAATCCTGCCAATTTTTTGCAATCACTGACCAACCTCTTTATATATAGTTCAAATAATATAATTTAAAATTAATACTCTAGTAATTAAGACTAAACTCTTCTTTTCTTACGTGGTCTGCAACCATTATGCGGAACAGGCGTTTTATCTTTAATAGTAGTTATACTAAAACCAATAAGTTGTAACGCACGTAATGCAGATTCACGTCCAGAGCCTGGTCCTTTAACTTCAACAGAAACTGTTTTCATTCCTGATTCCATAGCTCTCTTACCAGCATGCTCAGCTGTAACTTGTGCTGCATACGGAGTAGATTTTCTAGAACCTTTAAATCCATGAGCTCCAGCCGAAGACCAAGAAATAACCCCACCTTGTAAATCGGTAATTGTTATTATAGTATTGTTAAAAGTAGAATTAACATAAACGATCCCTACAGGAACATTTTTTTTATCTTTTTTCTTAATTTTAACACCAGCATCACCAGCATTGGCTGAGTTTTCTAGTTTTTCTGCTTTAGCATTTTTTTCTGCCATAATTTATTCCTTCAAATTTTATCTTAACCGCTATACAACTTTTTTCTTATTGGCAATTGTCTTAGCTTTACCTTTTCTAGTTCTCGCATTAGTACGAGTTCTTTGACCACGAACAGGAAGTCTCTTACGATGTCTTAATCCTCTATAGCAACCTAAATCCATAAGAGATTTTATGCTCATAGCAACATCACGACGTAAGTAACCTTCTACTACATAGTTTTTGTCTATGAATTCCCTAATTTTTAATATTTCATCTTCTGTTAGCTGATGAACTCTTTTAGAGCTATCTAATTTTAATTGCTTAACAATCTCACTAGCTCTTGTACGGCCAATTCCATATATATATGTTAAGGCTATTTCAATACGCTTCTGTGAAGGTATATTTACACCGGCAATACGCGCCACTTTTGTTCACTCCATTATTAATACTAATACAAAACTGTTAAAATTTCAAAAACTTACCAGCTTTTTCCCAAAATCAGAGGGACGAATCATATATAGATATTATCATCTGTCAATCTTTTTAATAACTGATTTATATGATCAGTTACTAAATTAATATCAAGCATGCCGTCTACTGTTTTTAGTACGTTTTTATGCTGATAATAAGGAACCAAAGGCTTTGTTTGCTTGTTGTAAACGTCCAAGCGAGCTTTCACCGTATCGGCATTATCATCAGCACGTCTGATAAATTCTTTTGCACCACATTTGTCACAAATATTAGGTACATTAGTTGGCTTAGATATATCGTTATACCCTTCACCACACATTTTGCAGCTAAACCTACCTGATATTCTTTTTACTAGGG
This sequence comes from uncultured Rickettsiales bacterium, assembly GCA_964616845.1. Classification (GTDB taxonomy): domain Bacteria; phylum Pseudomonadota; class Alphaproteobacteria; order Rickettsiales; family UBA6187; genus CAYZBM01. The sequence continues at coordinate 31,999 of CAZTUN010000004.1, forward strand.
CAGCATCATCAACCCTAATTTCAATTACTATATCTAAAGGCTTGTTTATAGAAGTTAGCATATTATCCAACGCCTCTGCCTGCGCTATAGTGCGCGGAAATCCATCAAGAATAAATCCATTTGCACAATCTGCTTGATTGATACGACTTTTTATCATTTCAATCATAATATCATCAGAAACTAATTTGCCTTGATCCATTATATTTTTTGCTTGCAAACCCAAATGACTTCCTGAAGCAACTTCAGCACGCAACATATCACCTGTAGATAATTGCACTATATTATTGGCTTTAGCCATTCTTACTGCTTGAGTTCCCTTTCCTGCTCCTGGAGGGCCTAATAGAACTATTTTAACCATAAACTACCTTCTACGTCCTCTCATATTAGTCTTTTTTAACAGACCTTCATATTGATGAGCAAATAAGTGAGCTTGAACTTGATTAATTGTATCCATAAGCACGTTAACTGTAATCAATAAACTTGTTCCTCCCAAATAGAAAGGTACCGAGTATTTTGAAATTAACAACTCTGGTAATACGCAAACAGCTGCTAAATAAACAGAACCAACTACAGTTAATCTAGTTAATATATAATCAAAATATTCTGAAGTATTTTTTCCTGGTCTTCTGCCTGGAATAAATCCACCATTTTTCTTTAAATTTTCAGCAGTTTCATCTGGATTAAAAATTACAGAAGTATAAAAAAAGCTAAAAAATATTATTATGGCAACATATAAAAATATATAGAGAGGCTTACCATGAGCTATATAGCGAACTATAAACTCTATCCAAGATGATGTATTTCCTGTGCCACTAAAACCTGCAATAGTTGCTGGAAATAATAATATAGAACTTGCAAATATAGGAGGAATTACACCAGCAGTATTAATTTTTAATGGCATATGACTTGCCTCGCCACCAAAAATTTTATTACCCTGTTGACGCTTTGGATATTGCACAATAATTCTTCTATGCGCACGCTCCATAAAAACTATAAATGTAATCAGACCTATAGCTAGAACTAACAAGAACAATACCAACCAGCCAGATAATTCACCATTTTTACTAAGATCTAAAGTACTTGCCACTGCATGAGGAAGTTGCGCTACTATTCCAGAAAATATAATTAAAGAAGTACCATTACCTATACCTCTAGAAGTAATTTGCTCGCCAAGCCACATTAAAAACATTGTGCCACTGACAAGAGTTACTACAGTTGTAATAATAAAAAATATTCCAGGATCAACCACAATAGAACTTCCTGCAACTGTCATTCTAGTAAGACCAGCGGCAATGCCCCAAGCTTGCATAGTAGCAAGACCAACCGTTGCATACCTAGTATATTGATTTATCTTTCTACGACCTGCATCACCATCTTTTTTTAAAGCAGCAATATGAGTTGATACAACTGACAATAATTGTAATATTATTGATGCCGTAATATATGGCATAATATTTAAAGCAAAGATCGACATTCTCTTTAACGCACCGCCAGAGAACATATCAAATACTCCAAGCACGCCACCTGAATTATTTTTCATCATTTCTGACAGGGCATGAGGATCTATGCTAGGAAGCGGTATATAGCTACCAAATCGATAAACTAATAAAGCTAATATAGTGAAAAGTAAACGCTTCTTGAGTTCAGTGGCTTGTCCAATTACCCCCAAATTCAAACTTGCTGCCATCTTATCTGCTGTAGAAGCCATATTAACCTATATTTTTAGTGAAGCTAAAATAAACAATGGTACTTTCCATTGCTGTAAAATAATAAAATATCTAGGCAGCTTTCTTAACTAAAAGAACAACCTCTCCGCCTGCTTTACGAACTAATTCTATCGCAGAAGCAGAAGCAGAATCAGCCTCAATTTTTATAGACGCTTTAAGCTCACCTTTTGCAAGTAATTTAAGAGGTTTATTAGCTTTGATGATGCCATTTTTTAGCATTACTTCTTTGGTAAGTGTATCAGAAGCTTTAATTTTTTTCTCATCAATTAATTTCTGAATATCACCAATATTTATTTTCTGGAATGTTATTCTAGACATGCTAACAAAGCCCTTTTTAGGAACTCTTCTATAAATAGGCATTTGACCACCTTCAAATCCATTAATAGAAACACCAGAACGCGATTTTTGTCCTTTATGTCCAGCACCGCAAGTTTTACCTTTTCCTGAACCAATTCCACGACCAACACGCATGCGTTTTTTACGACTGTAACTAGGATCTGTTAATTCATTAAGTTTCATATTTTACCTATTTATATAATATTCTTTAACTTTATCTTTACTAATAACAATTTTACTAACAAAGAAATAACTAATTATATTTCCTCAACCTTAACAAGATGAGAAACCCTTTTTATCATCCCTCTTATCGAAGGAGAATCTGCAAATTCCTTAACACGATTAATTTTGTTAAGACCAAGAGCAACCAAAATTTTTCTTTGATTGGCAATTCTACCAATTGGACTAGCTGTTTGCACAACTCTTAACTTTGCTGCTTTTTTTTGACTAGACATTTTATAATCTCCTACCATATTTTAGAAACTAATTTTAAAGTTTCATTATTTAGCTACTTTTTTATTAGCATTCTTATTAGATGCTGGTTTTTCTGCTGCTACTTCTTTTTCTTCTTTAGAAGCATCTTTACCAGATTCTCTACGACCAATAATTTCGCCAACTTTTTTACCACGTTTATCAGCGATATTACGAGGTGAATTTAATCTTGAAAATGCATTAAAGCAAGCTTTAACCATGTTATGAGCATTAGAAGTTCCAATAGATTTTACAACTATATCTTGTATCCCCAAACATTCAAATACAGCACGTAAAGATCCACCTGCAATTATTCCTGTTCCTGGAGGAGCACTTCTTAATAATACTTTAGCTGAGCCAAATTTTCCTACTATATCATGGTGAATTGTACGACCTTCTCTAAGTGGCACTTTTACCATAGATTTTTTTGCATCTTCAGCAGCTTTAGTTTTAGCACTCATGACTTCTATAGCTTTACCAGAACCGTAACCTACACGACCTTTACTATCACCAACAATAACTAAGGCAGCAAAACCAAATCTTCTTCCACCCTTAACTACTTTAGCAACACGTCTAATGTTTACTAACGATTCCTGAAGATCTGATCTTTCTTCTTTTTCTACTTTATTGTTCTTTGCTTTTGCCATAATTTATATGCCTATATTTATTTAGATTAATCACTAAAACTTCAAACCGTTTTCACGAGCCGCATCAGCTAAAGCCTTTACACGACCGTGAAATAAATAACCGCCTCTGTCCATATAAACTGTGTCTATATTTGCAGCTTTTGCAAGTTCAGCTAATTTTTTGCCAACTATTTGAGCAGCCTTTATATCAGAAGTAGTTTTTAATTCTTTTGCTATATCTTTATTTAGCGTAGAAGCACTAACTAAAGTTTTACTATTTTTATCATCAACGATTTGAGCATAGATATGAAGATTAGAACGGAAAACCGTTAATCTAAAATGTCCTGCACGATTAGACTTAAGCTTACGACGAACTCTAGCCTTTCTACGTTCAAACAACTCTTTTGCTTTATTAGCTGAAGCCATTTTTATATCCTCAATTTATTTACAAAATTATATCAATTATTTTTTCTTACCTTCTTTACGACGAATGTAAGAATTTTCTGGGAAAATACCTTTGCCTTTATATGGCTCAGCTGGACGTAACTTCATAAGATCTCCAGCTATTTGACCAATTTTCTGACGATCAGGTCCTGAAATAACTACCAAAGTAGGTTTCTCACATTTTACTGCAACACCTTCTGGTATTGCATATTTTATATCATGGCTAAATCCAAGAGCTAAAGAGATAAATTTATTATCTGAAGCCGCACGATAACCAACTCCATTAATTACTAGTCTTATAGAAAAACCAGCAGTAACACCCTTTATCATGTTATTGATGTTATTACGAACAGTTCCCCACATAGCTCTTGATTTCTTAGAATCATTAGCTGGATTAACTTGTACTTTACCATCAACAATCTCAAATTTTACATCATCAGTTAAGTTATATTTTAACTCACCTAACTTACCTTTTATCACCACCACACTACCATTCAGAGAAACATTTACATCTGAAGGTATAGTTACAGCTAATTTTCCGACACGTGACATTTTTTTACTCTTTTATTAAAAATATTAAAATTAAAACCCTAAAATACCACACATAAAACTTCACCACCAACATTGGCCTTTCTAGCTTCATGATCTGACATAACTCCTTGTGGAGTAGATATTATGACAATACCAAGACCATTATAGAATTTTTTTAAGTCTTCTATAGCTGAATAAACTCTTCTACCTGGTTTTGAAACACGATCAATCTGAGTAATTACAGGCTCTCCAGAACTATCATATTTTAATTCAACTACTAAATTTGGCTTATCGCCTTCTAGTTTTTTATATTCTTTTATATAACCTTCACGTTTCAATACTGCAAGCACAGATTCACGTAATTTAGAATGAGGGAATTCTATACTATATAATCTTGCAGATTGCCCGTTACGTATACGGGTTAACATATCAGCTAGTGTATCAGTCATTGACATTTTTATTTTTCCTTACCAACTAGATTTAACAACACCTGGAAGTTGTCCCAACGCAGCCAGATCACGCAAAGCTATACGAGACATCTTAAATTTACGATAGTAACCACGAGGTCTTCCTGTAATTTCACAACGGTTACGGTAACGTATTCTAGAACTATTACGAGGCAATTTGTTCATTTTTAATTGAGCTTCAAATCTTTCTTCCATAGTAATAGACTTATTCATTATAATAGCCTTAAGCTTTTTACGCTTTAAAGCATATTTTTTTTCTAATGCTTTTCTTTTTTTGTCACGTTCAATCATGCTGGTTTTTGCCATATGCGTCCCATACCTCTGTTTAATTCAAAAATGGTATATTAAATAATTTTAATAATTCTTTTGCCTCATTATCATTAGCAGCACTTGTAACTATTACAATATCCATACCTCTGATTTTATCAATTTTATCATAATTGATCTCAGGAAAAACAATCTGCTCTTTTATACCAAAAGAAAAATTGCCTCTACCATCGAAAGATTTAGAGCTAACTCCTCTAAAGTCTCTTACTCTTGGCATCGCAATATTAACAAGCCTCTCTAAAAACTCATACATACGTCTTTTACGAAGAGTAACCGTACAACCTATAGGCTGATTCTCTCTTAATTTAAACGTAGCAATAGATTTTCTTGCTTTTGTAATTACAGGTTTTTGACCAGCAATTAATTTCATATCATCAGCAGCTGCATTAACAGATTTAGTATCAGGTTCTCTAACACCCATATTAATACAAATTTTTACTAACTTTGGAACTTCCATATGGTTAGAGTAATTAAACTTTTTTTGTAACTGTTTAATTATCTCTTTCTCATAAAGTTCTTGATAATTAGCTTTCGTAGCTGTCATAATCTTTTTCCTTATTTTATTAACTATCTATTACTTCACCCGAATCTTTTGCATATCTTACTTTTTTTCCATCTTTCAGGATTTTATAACCAACACGAGTTGCTTTTCCTGATTTTGGATCAACATAAGCTACATTAGAAGCATTTATAGGTAATTCTATTTCTATAATTCCCCCTGCTCCTTGTGCGCTAGGTTTTTTATGTTTTTTAGCTACGTTTACGCCAGATACTTTTACTTTATTATCAGCTGGAATAACTTCAATGATTTTTCCTTCTTTGCCTTTATGTTTGCCAGCAATTACTTTAACCAAATCACCTTTTTTTATACGCAATTTATTAACCATGACTAGATAACCTCCGGAGCAAGTGAAATAATTTTCATAAATTGTTTTCCTCTTAATTCTCTTGGCACTGGACCAAATATACGGCTACCTATTGGTTCGTTTTGCTTATTTAACAATACAACCGCATTACGATCAAATCTTATAATGCTTCCATCACCGCGTTTAATGGATTTTTTAGTTCTTACTATAACAGCACGGTGTACTGTACCTTTTTTAACTTTTGCTCGTGGAATAGCAGTTTTAATTGAAACTACTATTACATCTCCAACAGCAGCAGTCTTTCTCTTTGATCCACCAAGTACTTTTATACATTGTACTTCTTGAGCTCCAGAGTTATCAGCCACTGTTAATCTTGTTTGCATCTGTATCATATATTCATTCCTAAAATTACAGGCTTAAACTTTTATTAAAAATACCTTAAGCGGTTTTACCTTCTTCGATTACTTCCCAATGCTTACGCTTAGATAATGGACGACACTCAACGATTTTCACCTCATCACCTTCTGCATATTTATTGTGTTCATCATGCGCTAGATATTTCTTTTTAATTTTTATAATTTTTCCATAAACGGCATGAGTAATTTTACGCTCAACCAAAACAGTTACTGTTTTATCCGCTTTTTTTCTAACAACTATACCTTGCAATACACGTCTAGCCATTTTGAACACCTTCCTGCCCTTTTTTACGAGCAATTTCATTTATTACCGTTTTTACTCTTGCCACGTCTTTTCTTACTTCTCTAACACGACTTAATTTATTAATTTCACCACTTACTTTTTGAAAACGAAGATTAAACGCTTCTTTTTTCAAATTAAGCAAGAGCTGCTTTAACTCATCAATAGTCTTACTTCTTACATCAGCTATTTTCATAACTATAAAACTCCAAAACTAATCAGGATTCTTTACAAACTTAGTATCTACAGGCAACTTTGCAGAAGCAAGTTCGAAAGCACTTCTAGCTAGCTCCTCAGGAATACCATCTAATTCAAACATGATTCTTCCTGGTTTTACACGTACTACCCAAAACTCTGGCATACCTTTACCTTTACCCATACGAACCTCAGCTGGCTTACGCGAAACTGGAACATCAGGGAAGATACGAATCCAAAGTCTTCCAGCACGCTTAATATGGTGCTGAATAGTTTTTCTTGCTGCTTCAATTTGCCTAGAATTAATTCTTTCTGGCTCAAGAGCTTTTAATCCATAAGCACCAAAGTTAAGCTGGGTTCCACCCTTAGCATTACCATGTATACGGCCTTTATGCGCCTTACGATATTTCGTTTTTTTAGGAACAAACATTATTCTTCACTCTTTTTTTCAGTTTCAGGTTGGTAATCATTTGCTACCACTACTTCTTTAACTTGGTCTGGACTATAAACATCACCTTTATAAACCCATACTTTTATACCAATTACACCATAAGTAGTAGCCGCCTCTGCAGTACCATAATCAATGTCAGCACGTAAAGTATGTAGAGGAACACGACCTTCACGATACCATTCCATACGGGCTATTTCCGCACCACCAAGTCTTCCTGATACGTTTACCCTAATTCCTTTTGCTCCCAATCTAATTGCAGATTGCATAGCACGTTTCATAGCACGTCTGAAAGAAACCCTTTTTTCTAATTGCTGAGCAATAGTTTCAGCGATTAAAACCGCATCAGCTTCTGGTTTTCTAACCTCAACAATATTGATACTAACTTCAGCTTTTACTATTTTAGTAACTTGCTTTTTAATTTTATCAATATCAGAGCCTTTCTTGCCGATTAATATCCCTGGGCGAGAAGTATAGATAATAACTCTTGCTTTAGCAGCAGAACGCTCAATAACAACTTTACTAATACCAGAAAAGCGTAAGTTCTTTTTTATATACTGACGAATTTGAAAATCTTGATGTAAATTTGCTGCGTAATTATCGCCTTCTGCAAACCAACGAGAATCCCAAGTTCTATTTATTCCTACACGTAATCCAATCGGTCTTGTTTTTTGTCCCACGTTAACTACTCCTCTAGTTGTTCTGTAACTATTATTTCTAGATTGCTAAAAGGCTTTATAATTCTACCAGCCCTACCACGAGCACGCGCATGTACTCTTTTCATAACAAAAGCTTTACCAACTCTAGTTTCTGTTACAACCAATCTATCAATATCCAAACCATGATTATTTTCAGCATTTGCTATCGCTGCTTGTAGCACAGCTTTTACATCTTTGGCAATACGTTTTCTATTAAATTGTAATTGTACCAAAGCTTCATTTGCTTTTAACCCTCTAATCAAATTTGCTACTAGACCCAATTTGCGCGGACTTATTCTAATAACAGTTTGCTTAGCACTGGCTTGGTTTTCTTTTAATTGTCTTGCTAATGCAGTTTTTCCCATAACTAAATCCTATTTCTGTTCAACTTTTTTATCTGCACCATGGCCAACGAAAATTCTTGTTGGAGAAAACTCTCCGAATTTATGACCAACCATTTCTTCAACAATATTAACTGGTACATATTTTTTACCGTTATAAACACCAAAACTAACTCCAACAAATTGAGGTAGAATAGTAGAACGTCTAGATCTAATATTTATAACTTTACGATTTGATGTACTTCTTGCCTTGTCTACTTTTTTGATAACATAGTTATCTACAAAAGGACCTTTCCAAACTGAACGTGGCATGCAAATGAACTCCTAAATTAACCTATTTTTGATATCTTCTTGTTAAAATAAACTTATTCGTACGCTTATTATTACGTGTACGTTTACCTTTAGTAGGCTTACCCCAAGGAGTGACTGGGTGACGTCCACCAGACGTTTTACCTTCACCACCACCATGTGGGTGATCAACTGGATTCATTGCAACTCCACGCACCGTAGGACGGATACCCTTCCAACGATTACGACCAGCTTTACCTATTACTATGTTTTGATGATCTGGATTAGAAACAGCTCCAATTGTAGCCATACAATCTGAACTTACTAATCTTACCTCACCAGAACGTAATCTTAATAGCGCATAACCATAATCTTTTCCAGTAAGCTGAGCATAGCTACCAGCGGCTCTAGAAAGCTGTCCGCCCTTACCAGGTTTCATTTCAATGTTATGCACAATTGTTCCAACAGGAATGTTTTTTAGAGGCAATGCGTTACCCGGACGAATATCAACACGCTCGCCAGAAACAACAGTTGCGCCAATTTTTAATCTTTGCGGAGCCAAGATATAAGAAACCGTATCATCTTGATATCTTATCAAAGCTATAAAAGCAGTACGGTTAGGATCGTATTCTATTCTTTCAACTTTTCCAGCTACATCAAATTTATTACGTTTAAAATCAACTAATCTATAACGTTTTTTATGACCGCCACCAATATGACGAGTTGTAACATGACCATGGTTGTTACGCCCACCTGTATTTCTTTTACCAACAGTAAGACTTTTTTCAGGTTTGCCTTTCCATAACTCAGAACGATCAACTAAAACTAGTTGACGCTGAGAGGGAGTAGTTGGATTAAATGTTTTTAAAGCCATAATTTTAACTTTCCTAACAATCTTTTATCAAATAACCAATTAAACAATTATAACGTAGCCGTAACATCTATATTCTGACCTTTAGCAACAGTAACTATTGCTTTCTTAAGATCTTTTTGTCTGCCTAAAGTACCACGGAATCTCTTAATTTTTCCTTTTCTGTTGATAATATTAACTTTATCAACTTTAACAGAAAATAATGCTTCTATTGCTCTTTTAACCTTTGCTTTAGTTGCACAAGGAGAAACATAAAATGTAACTTTATTTTGTGCT
>CAZTUN010000004.1:41616-43532 GCA_964616845.1 uncultured Rickettsiales bacterium
ATCATATGCAAATGGAGCTATATTCTTTTTATCTGACTTCTTCATGCTAAAGCCTCCTGTAACAATTTAACAGCTTCTTCAGTTAAAACTAGTTTTTCTCTACGTAATATGTCGTAAACATTGGCACCACGAGCAGGCAAAACATCTAGTTTTGCTATGTTAGTTGCTGCCTTTTTAAAGTTATCATTAACATTTGCACCATCTATAACTAATACAGAATTAAGACCCAACTTATCAAATGACTTTGATAATAATTTGGTTTTTGGCTCAGCAATATTAATGTCTTTTAATACATAAAGCGCACCTTCACTTAATTTTAGTGAAAGAGCTGTCTTTAGACCTAATTTACGCATTTTTTTAGGTAGAGCATGCTCATGAGAACGAACTCTAGGACCAAAAGTAGTAGCCCCACCTCTCATTTGAGCAACCCTTAAAGAACCATGACGAGCACGTCCAGTTCCTTTTTGCTTATATGCCTTTGCAGTAGTTCCACTAATTTCACTACGCTCTTTAGTTTTATGAGTTCCCGCCTGACGTTTTGCTAGCTGCCAATTTACAACTCTATGCAAAATGTCTTTACGTACAGGAAGAGCAAATATCTCTTTATCAAGAGAAATTTCTCCAACCTCTTTATTATCTAAATTTAATACTTTAACCTTCATAGCTAAACACCTTAAACTATATTATATTTATTCCTTAAGCAGCAGGAGCTGCAACTTCTACCGTCTCTGATTTAGAATTACTATCAATCAAGCCAGCAGGGTAAGGAACACCAGCAGGTCTTCCACGCTTTACTGCATCTTTAATTAACACATACTCACCAGCATTACCAGGAACAGCACCACAAACAGCTATGATACCATTTTTTTCATCAACAGACACAACCTCAATATTTTGAGTAGTAGCTCTAACAGTTCCTAAATGTCCTGCCATTTTCTTACCTTTAAATACACGACCTGGATCTTGACGTTGACCAGTAGATCCATGAGATCTATGAGATATAGAAACACCGTGAGAAGCTTCTAAACCAGCAAAGTTATGTCTCTTCATAGCACCAGCAAAACCTTTACCGATAGTAGTGCCAATAACATCAACAAATTGTCCAACTACAAAATGAGCAGCCGACAATTTATTACCAACTTCTAGCACCGCATCTTTTGCTACTCTAAATTCTGCAACTTTACGCTTAGGAGTAACTTGAGATTTTGCAAAGTGACCTTTTAAAGCCTTACTAACATTTTTTGCTTTTGCTTCACCTGTAGCAAGCTGAACAGCATTGTAACCATCTTTGCCGTCTTCAGTCTTTACCATAGTTACTACGCAATCAGTATGAAGAAGAGTTACAGGTATATTATAACCACCTTCACCATATATGCGCGTCATGCCAACTTTTTTTGCAATTAGGCCAGTTCTCATTATGCAGCCTCCAATAATTTAATATCAACTTCAACACCAGCAGCTAAATCTAATTTCATTAGCGCATCTACTGTTTGAGAAGTAGGTTCTATAATGATAAGACGCTTATGGGTTCTTATTTCAAATTGTTCACGAGATTTTTTATCAACGTGAGGACTTCTATTTACAGTAAATCTTTCGATACGCAAAGGAAGAGGAATAGGACCCCTAACCCTAGCTCCTGTACGCTTAACTGTACTTACTATTTCACTCATAGATTTATCTAGCAATCTATGGTCAAAAGCCTTTAATTTTATTCTTATTTTTTGCTTATGCATTACTCAAATTCCTTTATTTAAAAGCCCTAAGGGCGGCGCACTATATATTAAAGCCTATAATTATTCAATAGAATTATTACAATTTTTCAATAATAATTAACTTAATTATCTACTAGATGAAAATAACCTACTCAATAATCTTAGAAACTACACCAGCACCAACAGTTCTGCCACCTTCACGTA
>CAZTUN010000005.1:0-39320 GCA_964616845.1 uncultured Rickettsiales bacterium
ATAAATAATTTTTTCATTTGAGCACGACCCAAAGGACCTCTATCAACCATACGCTCAATAGCTTTAATGATAAGATTTTCAGGTCTTTTTCCAGCTAAAGTTTTCTCAGGAGTACGCTCTTTTATTCCTCCTGGATAACCAGTATGCCAAAAGAATTTTTTATCAGTTAGTTTATTACCAGTTAAATGTATATTTTTAGCATTAGTAATTATTACATAATCGCCACAATCAAGATTTGGCGTATAATAAGGCTTATGCTTTCCTCTTAACATAAAGGAAACTTTTGACGCTAAACGACCTAAAACCAAGTCAGTAGCATCGATAACATACCATTTTTTTGTAATTTCATTAGGTTTTACACTTGGGGTAGTCATAAATTTACTATCTTTCTTATAATCATCATAAGGTTTCAAAGGGACGCATGTATACGCTGGTTTGGCAATTACGTCAATAAAAAAAACAGTAGTTATTTTGAGTGGCTTTTATGTTGCTTTATATATATAACATAATATGTTTATTTTGAAACCATTCCTTAAAGCTTAAGGAAGATATATATACCCTATAAATTTAGAAATTTAGACAGGATTAGGCAGGATATGAGCGATTTATTTGATGAAATAAGTGAAGATCTGCAAAATGAGCGATATAGCCTATTGTGGCAACGTTACGGCAAATATGTAATTATGCTTACTATAGTGGCGATCATAATAACCATAATAGTAAATATTTATCAGTCTCATAATATGAATATGGTAAGAAAATATGGCAGTAGTTTATTCTTAGGTAATAAATATTATGCTGATTCCAATAATGAGGAAGCTTTAAAGCAATATAAGGAAGTTATAAAAAAAGGTAGTAATGGTGAAGCGGCAATTGCTTCGTTAAATAGTGCTATGATTATTTCTTCAGACCATGGTATAGATAAAGTTAAAGATGATTTAAAAAAACTTGCGCAAACTACAAGTTATCCTAAAGAATTTAGAGAGTTAGCAAATCTTTTATACGTGCATTTCTTAGTTGAAGATAAAATAAAAGACGAGAAAACAAAGAAAGATATAGTAGAAATATTAGGAAATTTATCTGAAAATAGTTCAATTTGGCGTTATAGTGCAGAAGAATTATTAGCTCTATATTATTATTCACAAAATAAGAAAGAAGATGCACAGAAAATATTTATTAAATTAAAAGATGATAATATAACTCCTCCAAGCATAAGAAATCGTGCAAATGAGATGTTAGATTTAATTAAAAATTCTAAATAAAATATAGGTGTCAAAGTTTATGAGAAAAGGTAATTTTTATTTTCTTTACGTTACTATTGCCACAAGCGCATTATTGCTATCTTCTTGTTCAAACTGGCTTGGAAATAATTCCGACAAAGATAAGTTGAAGGGTGAACGTATAGATATTTTAAATACCAAAGAATCTCTAAATATTGATAAATCGTTAGTTAAAAAAGAATTTTTCTTAGGTACTCCTATACAAAATAAGCTTTGGTCAAAAAGTGACTTATATCAACTTTCTGAGCAAAATTTACTTATAACAAATGGTAGCGATAAAACTATAAAAATAGATATAGGAGATGCTGATTCCAGTAATCAATTAATTAGTACTCCTTTGATAGCAGATGGTAAAATTATAACTATAGATGCGTTTGGACATATATCTGCATTTGATATTAATAATATTAAAAATAAGATATGGGATTATAATATAGCTTCAGACAGCAAAAAAGATAATAAATTTTTTAATGCAGCAATGTCTTATGCGGAAGGAAAAATTTTTGTATCTACTGGTGAATTAAGTATTATTGCTTTAGATGCAAAAAATGGTCAGTTATTGTGGTCGCGTAAACTTAATAATATTGTAAATAGTCCTGCAACTATTTCTAACGGTAATTTATTTGTTAACACGGCAAGTAGTAACCTATATTCATTAAACATAAAAGATGGTAGTTTAAATTGGACAGCTAGCGGTCTTCCTTCAGAAATAACTATTATTGGAGGAGTCTCACCAATATCGGCTGGAAGAATTATATTAGTTCCTTATGAATCTGGAGAAGTGGTCGCATTAGATGCATTAAATGGTAATCAGATATGGTCTAATACGATTAGCAATGCTAATTTAGATAATAAATCTCATTTATCTTTATCTACGATTAATGCACAGCCAGTTATTTATAATAATTTAGCAATTATTACTAGTGGCGATAGTGGTATAGTTGCCTTTGATTTATTTAAGGGTGACATTGTATGGAAGCAAAATATATCAAGCAATTATACACCTTGGATAAATGGTGATTATGCTTATATTCTTGATAAGAAAAATAGATTAGTTTCTATATATTTGCCTAATGGGGCGATCAAATTTGCAAATTCTCTACCAGATGATAGAAAAGGCAAGAATGATGAAACAGAGCCATATTATTGGTCTGGTCCTGTTATGGCAAATAGTAAATTATGGTTAGTAGGTAGTCACGGCAACCTAGTGGCAATTTCTCCAGCCAATGGTTTGGTTGAAAAGCAAATAAAAATAGATAGTGGAGTTAAGCTTCCTCCTATTATAGGGTATGGAAAAATGTTTTTATTAAAGAGCAATGCTGATTTAATAGAAATTTCTTTTTAATTTACAATTATCAGAATTGTTACAAATAGATTGTTTTTGCTTATACATTAATGTATTAAAAATAATACATTAAAGGACTATAAATTTATTTGGGGGCAGTAGAATTTAAGTGAATCCTATTCTTGAGATCAAGAAGCAATATAAAAAGCATTTTTTATCTATTCTTTTATTTAGTATATTCAATAATTTAATCCTTTTGATCATGCCAATTTACAGCATGCAGCTATTTGACAGAGTAGTTAGCAGTTCAGGGATCGATACTTTAATTTCCTTATCATTAATAGTTGCAATGGCATTTATCGCTTCTGGTATTTTAACCATAGCTAGATCATCGATTACGTCATCAATTCATAATTGGATCGACAGTAATATTGTTCCAGATTTGTTACGCAAGGCGATTATAAAATCTGGTGGCTTAACTAAAGTTGCAATGGGTAATCAGTTAAGAAACCTAAATACGATAAAATCATTTTTTTCTAATCATGTCATAAATTTTGTATTTGATGCGCCATGGTCGTTAGTTTTTCTTACTATTGTGTTTTTAATTCACCCTTACGAAGGAATACTTGCTTTAGTTGGTTGTGCTTTTGTTATTGTTATGGGTATTATTTATGAAATTTTTACAGTAAAAGATATAGAAGCTTCTGAGGAAAGATTTAATGATGCAATTAAGATTTCTGATGAATCATCACGCAATTCTGAGGTTGCATTATCGCTGGGCATGACTCTCTCTGTTATTGAGAGATGGAAGAAATTATATAAAGATTACATGAGCGCAAATCATAAGGTTGCAGTAAAATCTAATTTAATTCTCAATTTTATAAAAACTATACGTTATTTATTACAAATTGCAGTTATGGCAATAGGAGTATATTTAGTTATAAAACATGAGATGACTATGGGTGGAGTGATGGCTTGCTCGGTTTTAGTTGCAAGAGTTATTGCTCCATTTGAGAATTCAACGATTGCGTGGAAAAGCTTCGTTGAGTCACGTAAAGCCTTTTCTAAATTAAAAGAATTACTTGAAATTGAGTCAGATGACATTGCTCTAGTTGAATTGCCTGAACCTAAAGGAAGGTTAAGTGTTAAAGAAGTAACTTATGCCTTAACTCCTTTTCATGTGCCAATAATAAAAAATGTTAGTTTTTCTTTGAATGAAGGAGATATGCTTGGCATTGTTGGGCGCAATGGTTCTGGTAAATCTACGTTACTTAAAATGTTAGTTGGTGCATTGCCTCCAAGCAATGGTGAAGTAAGATTAGATGGAGCTAGTATTTCATATGTCTTAAAGCAAGGATTTGGTAAATATATTGGCTACGTTCCACAAAATCCACAATTATTTGATAAAACTATTGCTGAGAATATAGCAAGATTATCGTTAAGTAATATAGATGGCAATCAGCTTATAGGAATAACTAAACTTCTTAATATTCATGACATGATACTTAAGATGCCTAAAGGCTATGAAACAATTATAGGAACAGATGGAGTAGTTTTGTCAGCTGGACAAAGACAAGCATTGAGCATAGCACGCAGCTTATATGGCAATCCAAAATATGTATTAATGGACGAACCAAGTACTAATCTGGATACAGAAATAGAGATAGGCTTACTTAATGCATTAAGATATTTGAAATCTAAGCAAGTTACATGCGTTATTGTCTCTCATGCTGGTTGGTTGTTGCAGGAGGTAAATAAGGTTTTAGTACTTGATAATGGTGAATTAAAAAATTTTGGAACAGTTGAAGAAGTTGCAAGAAAAGTTAGTGTAAGTGCATGAAAAAAATATTAAACAAGTTAGCTTCAATTTTAGAAAAACTTAAGTTAAACTTAAAATATAAATTAGAATATGTTAATTATTTATGTCGTGAAGCAAAGCCATATATAAATATATTTAAGCATTTACTTAAATTTGCTTATGATGACTTTAAGCAATATTTTGAGTATAAAATCGACTATCTAGTTGAAGATATAAATACTGGATCAGTATATGCCAAGAAAGTTGGATTAATTACAATATTGCTGTTATTTACTTTCTTTATTGTTTGGGGCTGTTTTTTTAAATTAGATTCTGCTGTAGTTGCAGAAGGAACTGTAGTTGTTGATAATAGTAAAAAAACCGTACAACATCTTGAAGGTGGTATAATAAAAAAGATTTTAGTTAAAAACGGAGATTATGTTAAGAAAGGACAAGCCTTAATTTTATTAGAAGACAAAGCAGTTTATTCGCATTATAAATTTTTACAATGGAGAAATTATTTTGAAATGGCGGTAATGAATCGCTTAATCTCTGAACGTAATCAGATGGATCATGTAGAATATGATAAAATTTTATTAGATAGCGAAGATGATGAAATAAAAAAAATAATTTTTAATCAAAATAATTTATTTAAAATAAGAACGGAATCTTTAAAACAAAATATTAGTATACTTAACGAACGAATTGCGCAGTTAGAAAAACAAATTGATGGATTTAAGGTACAAAAAAAAGCATCGCAAGATCAGATTGCTTTGCTTAAAGAGGAATTAGATACAGCAGAAAAATTATTAGCTCATGGTCTAGAACAAAAACCAAGAATACTTGCACTAAAAAGAAATATTGTGGAACTGGAAGGAAGAATAGGTGATTTTGATGCGTCTATTGCTAGAGCAAGTGATGCTATTTCTGAAAATAAAATTCAAATTATTAATGTAAATACAGACAGACAGCGAGAAGTTGCAAATGATATCAAAGATGCGGAGAATCAAATTGCTGCAATCGAAGAAGAATTAACCAAAGCTACAGATATTTATAAAAGGACAAATATAGTTGCGAGTCGTTCTGGAATTATAACTAATTTACATTATCATACTTTAGGAGGAGTTATAGCTCCAGGGGCGCAGATACTAGATATAGTTCCTCAAAATGATAAGCTGGTTATAGATGCAAAATTATTACCAAGTAATATTGATCAGGTTCATAAAGGACAAAAAGCTAAAGTTATGATAGCGGCATATAATGCACGCTATTTACCTAGACTTGAAGGAATAGTAGTAGATGTCTCCCCAGATCGGTTAATAGACGAAATGACCCACCAGCCATATTATAATGTTAGGGTAACCATAGATAAAGATGAGTTTGTAAAACTTGCCAATAAAATAGAATTATATCCTGGTATGCCAGTTCAGGTATTTATCATTGTAGATAAGGCAACTTTCATGCAATATTTGCTCTATCCTATAAGAGCAAGTCTGAATAAGGCTTTTATTGAATCAAGCAAAATAAGATAACTATAAAAATATTTTTTAGGGAACGTTAATAATTTGTTAACATCTTACTGCTATTTAGTAATACTACAAATCACAAAGTATAGATTTGGAGGAGACAAAAGGGCTATTTCGGGGGAGTAGCTTAAAGGTAGTTGCAACAAATAATTAGAAGTTATCTATAAGTTGCAACTCCTTTCTTAAAGATATTATATAGTGATAGATGCTGTTGCTACTGATACATAAAATTGCTATAAAACATTAGCTTTTCTTTTTTTTAAATATAATTTTAATTCATATATATTATGTCTAATGATAGATCCAGTAACGCTTTTACTTTAGTAGAATTATCTATAGTAATGGTAATAATGGGACTACTAGTAGCTGCGGTTGTTTCTGGTCGTTCATTATATAAATCAGCGCAATTAAATGCAGTAATTTCAGAAATTCAAGATTATAAAATAGCAATTCGTAATTTCTCCGCACAATATCAATCATTACCAGGAGATATTAATAAAGCGGATAATCTATGGCCTGATGCAAATACAAGAAACGGGAATAATAATGGAAAAATTGATCAAGCTGAATATTACAGTTTTTGGCAACATTTAGAATTAGCAAAAATGATATCTGGTAATTATTCTGGAGATGGTGCTGAGATGCTAATAGGAATTAATGTTCCTAAAGATAGTCATTTTAACGGAGGTTTTTATGCTACATGGCAAGATAAGCCAGCAAATTGGCAAGATAGTGAAGGGCGATATTTTTCTGCTAATTATATAATTTTTGCTAAGAAACAAAATACATCTGAAAAGTTAAATTCTTTAAGTGCAGCAATTTTAACCCCATCCGATGCATATTCAATTGATAATAAAATAGATAATGAGAATCCAGATTTTGGCAAAGTTCTTGCTGGTAATGGTAGCGATAGTAAAGATTGTTTAGATGGAAAGAATTATAATTTTAAGTCAGATAAAATTTCTTGTATTTTATATTTTAATTTTGAGGAATAAACGAAGAAAATTTTGCCAAGAAATTTTTCTTCATTTCGCCAAATTTTCTTACTTCATTTAGGCGGCGTGCTAAAAATTCTTTAGTTTTGTAAAAATTTTCTGAGTCGTCATTGATCCAATATAAGTTCGTACTTACATATATCATAGTAAGTATAGCTCTTTTGCTATAATAATTAAAATCTATAGATGTATCTTTTGCTAATTTCCACATTAAATCTGAAGTATGGTAAGCGCATTTAGAAGCAAACAAAGCATTGCATGGTGAAGATAGATAATTATGCAATTGGACATAGGAATTTTTATTAAGATTCATTATATCAAATCTAATAATAAGGAGTGTTGATATTTTTGCACTTATTTTGGTTAAAGCATCTTTTTTGTCATTGAATCTATTAATCATTTGTTGATCTAGATCGCTAATCATATATTTAACAAAATCTTCTAATCCTAAAGGAAATATTGTATAAAAAAACAAATTATCTTGATTTAAATGCTGGCATGCAAGCTCTAACATTTCAAGATTTAGACCGTGACTAGGAATAAGCTCAAATGCTCTTTTTAGCACATCTTGTTTGGATTTTTCTAGATAATTCATATTTTAAAGCTTGTTTTAGGCATATTTAATATAAAATCTTGACTTTTACTGCAAATATTGGCAAAAACCTTTCTCCAATATGATAGTTAAAAGTCTTATACAGATATAAGATAATATTTAACCATATTACAGGAATACTGAGAGGAGGTAAAGAAAATTGGTTCAAGTTACAGTACATACTAACAATATCGATCAAGCATTAAGAGCTTTGAAGAAGAAGATGCAACGTGAAGGTATTTTTAGAGAAATGAAACTTCGTCGTCACTATGAAAAGCCTTCTGAAGAAAAAAAACGTAAAGATTCAGAGTCAGAGCGTAGACGTAGAAAACTGGCTCGCAAGAAAAATTTTGGTGAGTAGTTAATATTTTATAAATCCCAAGCTAAATTTTCTATTTTTTTAATAGGATTTTTCTGTCTTGGGATTTTTTTTAAGCTTGTAAAAAAGTAAAATTATGCCTGTTACTTTCATAAAAGTTTCTGCTGAAGACAGCGATATAAGACTAGATAGGTGGTTTAAAAGACATTTTCAGGGCGTTAGTCATATTGCCGTAGAAAAGGCTTTGCGTAAAGGCAATATTAGGGTAAATGGTAAAAGAGTTCAAGCTAGTCTTCGTCTTAAGGAAGGTGATGAAATTAGAGTACCTCCATTCAAAATTGATCCAATAAAAAAAATTAAATCGCCAGCCCACGAGATTATATCTAGTGGTAAGGCGGCTGACATGATGCTAGATAGCGTTATTTATACTGATAAAAATATCATTGCAATTAATAAACCATCTGGTCTTGCAGTTCAAGGTGGTAGCAAAATATCTGTCAGTGTTGATCATTTATTACACCATTTACAATTTGAAGCCAAAGAAAAGCCAAAATTGATTCATCGCCTTGATAAGGATACAAGTGGAGTTTTATTACTTGCGCGTAATAGTAAAACTGCTGCACTATTAACTAAGTTGTTTAAAGATAAGCAAATAAAAAAGGAATATCTGGCTATTACTGTTGGCACTCCAAAACCAAAACATGGAGTTATTGATCTGCCATTAATAAAGTCAGGAGTAGAACATGAGAAAGTTATAGTAAGTGAAGAGGGGCAAGAAGCTATTACTCATTATAAAGTTCTAGAAAATTTTGCTAATAGTGCGGCTTTAGTTAGTCTAAGTCCTCTTACAGGAAGGACGCATCAATTAAGAGTACATATGCAATCTTTAGGTACGCCAATTTTAGGTGATAATAAATATGGTGGAAACAAAATGTTAATTGATGGTAAAAAAGTTCAATTACATTTGCATGCGCAATCAATAGTTATACCTAATTTTGAAGGACAGAGAATAGTAGTAAAAGCTGATCTGCCACAACATTTTCAAAATACCCTAGATTATTTTGACATAAATTTATAGAATTTATCTATATAACTAATCCTATATTGATTTATATTAGATCTAGATTTAAAATTAGTAGAAGTTTAGGTCTACAGAATGTAAGCTAATTATAAAGATAATATTTTAAAGGGTTAATCCTATGAGTTTTAGGCGCACACTAGGTATGGTGGTAGTTTTTGTTGCTATTTTACTAAATGCAGCAAATTCTTTTGCTGGATATGAACCAAAACATTCTGCATTGGTTGTAGATGCAGAGACTGGCAAAATATTACATCAAGAAAACGCTGGAGAGCAAAGATATCCAGCCTCACTTACGAAAATGATGACAATATATCTAACTTTTAGAGCTATTGAGCAAAAACAACTTAGCTGGGAGCAAAGATTACCCGTTTCAGCACATGCCGTAGCACAAAAGCCAACCAAAGTTGGACTTAGAGCAGGCGAGACTATTTCAGTAAAAGATGCTTTACTTAGTTTAGTTGTACATTCTGCTAATGATTCAGCTGTTGTATTGGCTGAGGCAATAGGTGGTTCAGAAAATAATTTTGCTAATATTATGACTAATACTGCTGCAAAGCTTGGAATGAATAATACAACATTTAAGAATGCTTCTGGTTTGCCAAATTTAAAACAAAAAACTACAGCTTACGATATGGCAAGACTTGCTATAGCATTACGCCGCGACTATCCGCAATATTATCCGATGTTTTCTAGAACAGAATTTGTTTATCGTGGAAGAAGGTTTTTAACACATAATCGTGTTACTATAAAATATAAAGGAGCTGACGGATTAAAGACTGGTTTCATTGGGGCTTCTGGTTTTAATTTAGTTACTTCGGCAAAAAGAAATGGTATGAGTATTGTTGGTGTAGTAATGGGAGGACGTAGTGCTAAAGTAAGAGATCAAGAAATGATGAAGTTACTCGATAAATCTTTTTATCGTTTAACTAAAATAAAACAAGGACGTTCTGAGCTTGTTTATGCTAATACAAGTAAGAGAATAAATGCAAATAAATTAGACCCTCAACCAAAATTTAAGCCCTCTGGAACTATAGAACAAAATGCTGGTAATGCCAATCCAGCTATTCAACAAATAAATAGAACTGAAACTATAGATAATAAATTAGTAAATAATAACAGCATTGAGTTTAACAGGACTAATTCCAATTTGGCAATTGCATCTGAAGAGAATCCTTCATCGACGAATTTACAAGGTTCTGTTGTTGCTCCTCCAGTGCCACAGCCTATAATAAAAGCTACTCCACGTAATTTTGCGGTTCCAAGTAACAATAGTTCTACTTCTATAGAAATGCCAAAAGCATATAAACAAGCCATAACTTCAAGCGATTAATTTAAGGAAGATTATATTATGAGTAGCTGGGAAGCAAAGAGAAGGTTATTATCTCCTTATTTTAAATTAATGAGATTAGATAATTTAACAGGAACATTTTTATTAATGTGGCCAAGCTTATGGGCAGTTACTATGGCTACCACTCAAGAAAGTTTTTTCCCATATAAAATATTCTTTATTTTTATACTAGGTGCTTTTTTAATGCGCAGTAGCGGTTGTATTATAAATGATATAGTTGATCGAAAACTTGATGCAAAAGTTGAGCGTACCAAAGATAGACCTATAGCAAGTAAGAAAATATCTTTAATGGCAGCAATATTCTTGCTGTCATCATTGTTACTTGTGTCTCTTATATTATTATTACTGCTTAATAATACTACTATAATTATGGGTTGTTTGGTTATTATTCCAATTACTATATATCCATTTATGAAGAGGTTTACTTATTGGCCTCAGGCATTTTTAGCCCTTACGTTTAATTGGGGAGTCTTAATGGGCTGGGCAGCAATAAGAGAGACTATTGATCTTCCAGCCATTATGTTATATTTGGCAGCATGTTGTTGGACTTTAGGTTATGACACTATTTATGCTCTGCAAGATAAAAAAGACGATTTATTACAAGGAGCGAAATCTACAGCAATATTTTTTGCAGATAATGTAAAGCTATATCTTTATTCTTTTTATATACTTACTAATATATTTTTATGGATAACAGCTATTATTAGTGGGTTAAGCTTATGGTTTCATTTCTTCTTAATTCTATCGTCATTTCAGCTCCTTTGGCAAGTAATGACACTTGATATAAATGATCCTATTGATTGCATGAAAAAATTTAAAACAAATCGCTTCTATGGAGCTTTGGTTTTGTTTGCTATTATTATAGGACAAGTCTAGAACATATCTTTAGGAATATTTTCTACAGCCTTTTCTTCACTTAAAGCTTTATACTGATCTTGTTCATAAGAAATTAGAGCATATTTATTATTATATTGAAATGTAATCTGAGTCTTTCCGTCACTAAACCATGCTTGGCTAGGCATTTTGGTAAGAAGCTTATACTTACTACTTAAAGACTGTAGTAATTTATCAAAATTGCTTCCAGCTATTACTATTTCTATGGCTCTAACAATATTTTGTGAATCTGTAGTTATTTTAAAAGCTTGGAGTTCTGATGAATTTACGCTTTTGGGATTAATGATATTATCCATATATCCTTTTATTTTATTTGGCTTTGTAGAGATTATTTGGTAACGCTGTTTAACTTCATCAATAGTTGCATTGTTAATTTCAACACCAAAAGGTTTAGGGTCTGCAATAGCTTGATTAGTGGATATAATAATAAATAGATTAACTAATATATATTTAAACCATCTTACTGACGACATATAAATCCTAATATAATAACTTTATCCATAGTTACATTATAGAGGTGCAAATGTTTTTTTCAAATATAGTTTATGATTTATCTAATTTTACTATTAGAGTTTAAAGGATTTGCTCCCTTAGAAATAAAAGGGTTATTTTTGCTATCTATATCTTTGGCAAAAGGATTATTTTTAATATCTTGAAACGGATTTTTTCCTTTATTAGGGCTAGATAAAGTAATTTTTGTTGAGGGTTTTTCATTATTATTAGGCGGTAATATAGCTTCATATGCATGCTCATAGATAGGTTCCTTACTATCAGCAGAAATATGATCTATATTTACGTCTCTTGATTGAATTCTTTTATGAATTTTATCATACATAGTATGTAAGTTACCTACTAATTCCTTATGAATAGGCAATTTTTCTGAATCACTAAATTTTGGATAGTCTTTTAATAAATTAAAAAGTTCATGAGCGCAGCTATTTAAATCCTTTGCGCTTGTTGATTTTGCGATTTCTTTATCAAGTTTAGCATATAAAGATCTTTGTTCGAGTAAATTAGGATTTGGGTTAGATAATGACTCTCTAAATTGAGTAAATAATTCAAAAACAGATCCTGCTTCTCGATGCAATGGTTGATCTTGTTTTGTACTTGGAAATACATCGCCTTGAATGGCTTTTAGATACTGGTTAAGAATTTTACTTGAAGGATTTTCCTTAATATGTAAATTGTTATAAGTAATTAACTCTTGCATGATTCCATTATATAGAACTGCAGCTTGTCCATTTGTCTTCATTGTACTTGTAATTTCTAAAGCAGTTATGCTTGCATTAGCTAAATTATTAGCATTTATATTTCGAGTAAGTTGTTGGACTTTTTCTAAAATTGAAGAAAGTTTTTCTAAAGATTTAATAATAATTTTCTCACTATTTTTGCTTCCAGATTCATACAGTTGGTAGGAGTTTATGCTGGTTTTACCTTGGTTGTGGGTTAGATTTATTTCTTGAAATATATTTTCGCTATCAAGGTCTTTTAAAAAAGTTTGTAATATTGGAGTAAGATTAAAAGAGTCTACACCACTTCCTCTATATTTTTTATGAAATATATTATCTGGAGTAGAAAATAAGCTGCTTAGTTGTCTATATATTGCATTGACAACTGCTCCTTCTGTAGTTATGGGATGAAAAGGTTCTGCATATATTTCATCACCTGTAGATTCGTGTTGATCTGACCATGCAGCTTCATAATCACGCTGAGTAGGTATTCGAGAAGAATTGCCATTATTATTATCATTACCACGCATATAACTATTCTTTATTTATTAAAATGAATTTAAAAGAATACTTATATTATAGTAGCTAATAATTAATTTTTTATTAATGCAATTATATATATTTGTGCGAATATATAATGCAATTAAGCGAATAACTTTGC
Source organism: uncultured Rickettsiales bacterium (assembly GCA_964616845.1). GTDB lineage: Bacteria > Pseudomonadota > Alphaproteobacteria > Rickettsiales > UBA6187 > CAYZBM01. Next base: position 13,009 of record CAZTUN010000005.1, read on the forward strand.
CATTGTCGAATAATCCATTAAACCATCTACCTTACCAAGAGCGGTTAAAGTAGGTTTTGATCCAGTAGTAATTTTTTTGAGCAAATTAACAATGTCCTCTTGTCTTACCAAATCTATATTATGGATAGTTTCTTGTTTGCTAATATTTCTACCTAAACAAGAAATATTTCTTCCCATTTCATCAGCACGAAAGCTTGAACTTTCATATCCCATTAATAAGGCTGCTTTTGCCTGATTTTTAGCACGGATTAATTCTTCTTCGCTGATAGATAATGTTGCATTATTAATCACCTCGCTAACTACTTGAATAAGTTGATTCATATCTTTGGGATCAGTACTTGCATAAATAGAAAATAAACCAGTATCGCGATAAGTTGATTGAAAAGAATAAACCGAATATGCTAATCCTCTTTTTTCTCGAACTTCTTGAAATAATCGTGAGGACATGCCGCCGCCAAGTAATATGGAAAGCAACTGTATTGCATAAATATCTTGGCTTAAATATGATATTCCTTCAAAACCAATTAATAAATGTACCTGCTCAAGATCACGGTTTTGTATAAAACTTCCACCAGTATAACTTGCATTTAAATTTTCAGCTTTCGCAAATTTTTTTAAGGAAGTAAAATATTTTTGTGCCAAATCCTCAACTTCATTAGCAGTTATTTTTCCAGCTACAGAAAATAGCATATCAGTTGAGCTATATTGACTTTGAATAAAATTAACCAAATCTTGAGAATTAAAATTAGAAACGTTTTTAATAGGACCTAATATAGACCTACCAAGAGCTTGATTCTGATATGCAGTTTCTTGAAAATAATCAAAAACTATATCATCTGGTGTATCATTGGTCATAGCAATTTCTTGTAAAATTACACCACGCTCTCTTTCTAATTCTTCTTTATCAAAAACGGAATTTTGAATAATGTCAGATAATACATCAATTGCGACACTAACATTATCTTTTAAAACTTTAGTATAATAAATAGTATGCTCACGACTAGTTGCTGCATTTATAAAGCCGCCAATATTATCAAATGTTTCTGCAATTTCTTTAGCAGAGCGTTTACTAGTGCCTTTGAATGCCATATGTTCTAGAAAATGAGAAATGCCATTTTGTTTTTCTGTTTCATTACGGCTACCAGTTTTTACCCATATGCTTAAAGATACAGTATCAGTATCTGGCATATGAACACTTGAAATTTTTAATCCATTATCTAAAGTAGTGATATTTTCCACGATGAAATCTTTTTATAAAACATTGATATATAATAATAGTGTATAAAGTCCAACAAATTAGTGACAGTTACCTAAAAGTCAACTATAGAATCTAGCAAATAATTATTTAGTAAGTTTTGGGAGTAAATATGAAGATTAATGCAAATTCTATACGTCCAGGTAATGTTCTGCAACATAACAACAGATTATGGGTTGTAGCTAAAATTATGCATACTCAGCCGGGCAAGGGTGGAGCTTATATTCAGGTTGAAATGAAGGATATAGTAGATGGAACTAAGTTAAATGAGCGTTTTCGTTCATCGGAGGATGTTGAGCGTGCGCACTTAGAAGAAGCTGATTATCAGTATTTATTTACAGAAGGTGATTTTATTAATCTTATGGATATTAATTCATATGAGCAAATTACCATAAATAAAGATTTGGTTGGCGATACTATTGTGTTCTTACAAGATGGCATGATGTTAAAAGTTATAAGTCATGATCATAAAGTCATAGGGGTTGAATTACCTGAAAGTGCTATATACACAATAGAAGAAACAGAGGCGGTAGTAAAAGGTCAGACTGCTGCATCATCTGGTAAGCCAGCAATATTAGAAAATGGCGTAAGGATAATAGTTCCACAATTTATGTCGGCTGGAGAAAGGGTTGTAGTAAGAATTTCTGATGGCACATATATAGAAAGAGCAAAGAATTAATTATTTTATTCTACTAGTTTCTAAAAAATCTTTAGAGCTTGGTAGTTTGTCTTTTATTATAAAAATTATACTAGGTTTGTTATGGTCTCTTATTCTCCGTTGATGAATTTAATGATAAAAACCGTTACTAAAGCATCTAAAGGTTTAGTGCGTGATTTTTATGAAGTTGAAAATCTACAAGTTTCTCAAAAAGGACCTGGAGATTTTGTTTCAATGGCAGATCGTCGTACTGAAGAGTTTATTAAGAAAGAACTATTAGCGATAAGACCAGATTATAGTTTTTTATTTGAAGAAAGTGGTGAAATTATCGGTAATAATAAAGAATATCGTTTTATTGTTGACCCTTTAGATGGAACAAATAATTTTCTTCATAGTTTGCCATATTTTTGTATTACAATAGCTTTGGAAAAATTTTATCCTAATCAAACTAGTGAAATAATTGCTGCCGTTACTTATGCGCCAATATTACAAGAATTATATTGGGCTGAGAAAGGTCAGGGTGTATGGTTTGAAAATAATGCAGGCAAAGCTCAAAGAATCAGAGTTGCTAAGCGTAAAGAATTATCTACTAGTCTAATTTGTGTAGGCTCTTTGAAACGCGATAATGATCTTGCAAGTAAATTTGCAGCTAAGACGGCGGCGATTAGATGCATTGGTTCTGGAGCATTGGCATTAGCTTATGTAGCATCTGGAAAAATGGATGCTTTTATAAGTAATAAAATTTATTCTTGGGATATAGCTGCTGGAACATTATTTGTTAATGAAGCTGGTGGTAAAGTAAGTGAAATTAATGGAAATGACAAAGTAATTAATGATGGTTCAATAATTGCTGCAAACTCATTACTCAATCAACTTATTTTACAAAGTTTATAGTTATTAATTTGCATATTCTAAGCCAAAACCATGTATTTTGGCTTAATTATAGTCTTTAATAATATATATTAGCAGTAAAGCGAGCAGGTGGTAAAGGACGAGTATAACTAATTCTTGTAGATGGTTTTTCTAGCAAATCTATAGCGTTATATGAACTACCTAGATCAACATTGGTATAAGTAGATTTTGCAGTTTCTAGATCTATGCCACGAATTTGACCATTAGAATTAAGAATTAACAAAGCTCCATTTGGAAAATGCTGATTTTTACCTATTTCACCGCCAGTAAGAGTAAAATTTCCTTCAACTATAATTGCCTTATGCTCTTCTTCCTTGCGTCTATAAGAAAAATTATTACCATCTTCTCGTATAAGCTTACTATCTACATAAGCTTGTGTAGAGTTATAAAAATCAGTAATTTTAAATTGATTTTCTAAAATACTTCTTATGGCTTTAAAGCCATTATAATCAATACCTTCAGTAGGAGAAAGAGTTAACGGATCTATAGAGATTCTTTTTACTTCATTGTAACGATAAGCTATTTCACTAAGAAGATTTTTATATTGTTCTTCAGCTAAAGGCTTCTTATCAGAAGGGATTGGAGTGATAATTAATACAGGTTTTTCATCCGTTGTCGTAAAGAAGGAAGTACTTTCTGTGTGATCTCCAACGCCAGTAGAAAAGGTATATCCCTTTTTACTTTTCCCATATTGATCTGTAAAATTATAGCCAGGATTTTCTGGAGTAAATACAAATGGTATTGCAATTCTTGGAGAAGTGCTAGATACTTTTTGGTTGCTCGTATTTAATATGGGAGTAAGATTCTCAGCACTTAAAAAAACAGTTTTTGCTTCTGGGTTTGGCATATTTAGTTAAAATATTTTCAATATTTAAAATTAGCTTTATTATTAATTTATTAAGCAACTTAAGTACCATTAAATGACTATTTTGTCAAATATTTAAGATTTTAATCTAATTTAATTCCCTTGTTTGCAATAAGCGATGCAATATTATCTAGTTAAAATATATTCAAAAACTTAAATTCATAACTTGTACCAAGTGAAGAGTTGTGAGTTTTTTAGGTCATGGCTATGATAGTAAATCATGTTTTTAAAAAAAGATATACGGTTTATTGTTGCAATAATATTTTTACTGTTATTTAATGACCATTCTACAAGTTAATCTATGTAATAAAAATAGAAAATAATTTCAAAATAAAAAATTCTTTATGGCAAAAAATAATAATTGTTCTAAGTTGGTTATCTTACTTGCAAGTTGTGCAATTTCGTTTGTTGTAAATATGCCAAATATGGCGCATGCAGACGATTTATCGTCCATAAAACCAGATGTAGAGCTTAATTACGATGCAATAGATTCACTAAAATTAACACCAGTTTTTAATATTGAGCAACCAAAATTAATAAATCAGATAACAGAAGATAAAAATTCAAAGGTTGAACAAAAAGATAAGCCAATAGAAATTACTCCTGTTCCAAAACAGCAAGACCATGCTGTTTTGAAAAAAGAAAATAATAATGAAATCAAAAATTCTCAAGTTAAACAAGAATCTAAAGCTAATTATTTATTTCCGTGGTTTCATCAAGAAAGCAATGTTACAAAATCTAAAGAAATATCAGATAATAAAGATAAAACTATAATAAATAAGAAACCTACCCTAGAGGAACAAGTTAAAAAAACTGATGATAAAAAACAAGTAATAGCGGATAATCACGCCAAGCCTCAGGATAAAAATTCTCGATTATTATCATGGTTTGATAGTAAAGATCAAAATATAGAAAAGAAAAAAGAAGTTCCTAATAATCGAGAAAAAAATAAACAAGATAATAGAGAATTAAACAAGAACCAGATACAGAGTCAGCCGAAAAATTTTGCCTCTAATTCAATTAAGCAAGATACTGAAAATGCAAATAAATCAAAGGAAATAAAAGATGTATTGCCTTGGTTAGGAAAAGATGAAAAACCTGCGATGGGCATAGAAAATATTGCAAAATCTAAACAATTAAATAATGCATCTAGTTCTGGCTCTATCCAACAATTGCCACAGGAGAAAAAAGCTGTTAAAAAATCTAATGATGATAAGCCTGTAATGGCTAATAATCCTGAGCCAGTTAGATTGTATGAAAATATAAATGATAAGCCAAAACTAAATAAAAATAATAAGTTAGAAAAGAATAAAATATCTGCTAAGAAAGAAAATATAGCTAGAAATAAACAAAATTTACCAGATAAGAAAATTGCTTCTGCTAGCGTAAATCAAAGAAGAACTCCTTCTGAACAACCAGTTGAGTTGCATACTTCGCAAGCCTTACCAGAAAACATTAATATACCTAAGAAAATAAAGCAGGAAGAGGTAGTTGCTAGAAAGAAAGAGGTTTCTAGTGCTAATACTCAACTAAAATCTATAAATAAGCCAACTTTGGCACAAGAGTCAGTAAAGCAAGAAAATGTTAAGGATTCCAATATAAAATCTAAAGTTGATGCTGCAACTAACCAAGTTAAGGCACCTAGTGCTCCAAAACAAGAAATAAATACTCAGGCAAATAGTGCAATAAATGCTTGGCTTAATGAAAGTAAGCCAGTAACAAATAATAATATAGTTGCTCCAATAACTTCACCACAGGTTGTGACTCCAGCTATAACTAATTCTAATGAGCAAATAGCATCTAATAATGTACCTTCTGCTTTACCAGTTTCTTCGCAAAACTCATCTAATCAAAACATAGATTTTCCAAGAGTTGGTACAATATTTTCAACAAAATTTGAAGGTAGTGTATCTTCTTTAAATGAAAGTGAAGTTTCTCGACTTACCAGCTCTGTACAAATGTATTTGATAGTAGATAAGAAAATTAATATAGTTAGTTATGCAAAAGGTATAGAAGGCGATTCTACCTCAGCAAGAAGAATAGCTTTGCAAAGAGCTATTAACACAAGAGCTCACCTTGTAAGAGCTGGGATTGCAGATAGTAGGATAAATGTTCAAGTTATGGGCGATAAAAATGGTAGCAAAGATGAGGTTGATGTTCTCTTATCAAATTAGAGAACAAAGAGCTTTTACTTTAGTTGAGATGGCAATAGTTGTAGTTATTATATCTTTATTGCTTTCTTTGGTAGTTAAAGGAAATACTCTAGTTGAATCTGCAAAAATTAGAACTGTTATTTCTGAAGTAAATAGTTATAAAACAGCGATTAATAGCTTTAGTGCAAAATATATTGCCCTTCCTGGAGATTTTAACGATGCGACTTCTTATTGGAACAATGCATCAGTAAAAAATGGTAATGGAGATGGTAAAATATCTTTTCAAAATAATGAATCAATATATGAAGGATATAATGCTTGGCAGCACTTAAGTAATGAGCATATGTTAGATCAAGCATTTTTAGGAACTGCTACAACTAATGTTCCAGAATTAAATATAGATATTCCAAGAGCAAGGGTTGGTGGAGGTTATTTTCTTGATTCTGGACTAATTAATGATGCAAAAGACGCAAATGTAATTGCTTTGGGGCTACCGACAGCTCCTAATACAACGGCACAACCATATACTATAGGTTTTGCGGCTGGTCTTATTCCATCACAGGCGCATGACATTGACGTAAAGATAGATGACGGTAACCCAACTACGGGAATGGTAAGAGGAACTGATGGTAATGTTGCCAAGAGTTGTGTTGATAAAGCCAGTCAATATGTTATTTCTTCCAAAGAAGTTGGTTGTAAAATGGTTTTTAGGATCGGAGGAAAATAATATTTTTTATATTCCCATAGCATGTTTAATTAAAGAGTGTTTTAGTAAATTGATATTATTTACTATGTTAAGACCTAATCTACGAGCTGTTTGAACAAATATGTTATTGCTTAAAAATAAATAATGTAGCGTATGAGTAATACCGATCATTGACCAGCAATCAAATAGTCTTAAATCATTGTATTTACGAAGAATTGTTTCGTCGCCAATATCTAAATTTTTTTTGTTTTGCTCTATAATTAAGTTGGAAAGAGTCTCTATATCTCTTATACCAAGATTAAGACCTTGTCCTGCTAGAGGATGTATAGCATGTGCTGCATCTGAAATAAGCGCAATACGATTGCTATAATAATTTTTTGCATGAATTAGACGTAATGGATAGCTGTAACGGTTACTGACAGCAGTTATTTTGCCTAAATATTTGCCAATTCTACGTTCAATATGTTCGATAATTTGAGCCTCATCCATTTTCATATATAGATGAGAAATATTATTTTTTTCAGTCCATACCAAAGATGATTGATGCCCCCCATGCAAAGGCAATGATGCAAAAGCTCCCGTGCTAAGAAAAATTTCTTGGGCTAGATTATTATGATTAGTTTCGTGGGTAATATTACATACTATTGCATCATATTTATAATCGTGAATAGAGTAATTAATATTAGCTAATTTTCGTATAAGAGAATTTTTGCCATCTGCGGCGATTATTAATTTTGAAGTAATGGTATGCCCATTTTTTAAAAATATTTTAGCCTCTTTATTATTTGAATTTATATTGTCAACAACGCTTTGTTCTAGTATTTTAATATTAGAATATTTTACTATTTCGTTGAGCAAAGAATTATCTAAGCTATTAGCAGGAATAATATATCCCATTGGATTATCTGAAACTATTTTATGATCATAATGAACATAAGAAGAATGATTATTGTCACTAACATGTATATTTAAAATAGGACAAATATCATTTCTTAATTTATCTAATATGTTTGCTTGGTTTAAAGTAATAAATGATCCGTAAGCAATAGCATAGCAACGACCATCATTATCTTTTTTATTAAATTCTAATTTTTTATGATCGAGTAAAGTTACAGTAATTCCTTGTTTAGCAAGGCAAATAGCAAGGCACATTCCAGAAATACCAGAACCGACTATAGTAACATCGCTTGTAATTAAGCTATCCATTTTTACGCCACTCAAGCTATAACATTATAAGTAGAAAATACAGCTATGAGTTGTTATTTTCTACTAATTTTTCTGCTGCTTCTAAAGTATTTTCAAGTAGGCATGCAATAGTCATCGGACCTACTCCTCCTGGTACAGGAGTTATAGCTTTAACCTTTGTTAGAGCTGCCTCAAAATCAACATCGCCAACTAATTTTTGATTGCCATGTTGGTCTTTTATGCGGTTAATGCCAACATCAATTACTACTGCATCTTTTTTTAGCCAATCTGATTTAACTAGTTGAGGAATGCCTACTGCCGCAACTACTATGTCAGCGCGTGCGCATTCTTCTTTTAAATTATGTGTTTTAGAATGAGTAATAGTTACAGTGCAATTTTCATTTAATAAAAGTTGAGCCATTGGCTTTCCAACTATGTTAGAGCGACCGATAACCACCGCATGTAATCCATCTAGGCGATTAAGTATAGATTTAAGTAATAAAATGCAGCCTTTAGGGGTACAAGGAATGGTTGATTTTTGTCCTGTTGCGAGTTTACCTGCGTTTAGGATATGAAATCCATCTACATCTTTTTCTGGTGAAATTGCGTTAATAACTTTTATTTCATTAATATGCTTGGGCAAAGGTAACTGTACTAAAATACCATGAACCCTATTGTCATTATTTAGATCTTTTATTTTAGCAAGCACTTCGTCTTCAGTGGTGGCACTAGGGAAAATATATTCAAAAGACTTCATTCCTGCAGAGCGCGTCTTGGTAGATTTATTTTTTACATAAATCTGGCTTGCAGGATTATCGCCAACTAAAATTACCGCAAGGCCTGGGGTGATATTGTTGTCGTTTTTTAATTTCTCAACACGTCTACTAATAAGGCTATGCATATTTTCAGCATAAGCTTTTCCGTCAATTATTAATGGGTTAGTCATGTATTATCCTAAAATAAATATTATAAGCTAGGTACGCCACTAGTTGTTGAATATTCAAAATGATTTTCCGTATCAGGAAATACTATATTTCTAGCGCAATGGCAAGCTGTAGCTGCCTCACTAAAGCCAGATAATATAAGTTTTAGTTTATTATCATAATGAGCTATATCGCCAATGGCATATATATTTGCTGTAGATGTTTGCATGGTTGATTGCTCAACTAATATATGTTTCTTGTGAATATTTAAACCCCAATTAGCAATAGGCCCCAATTCCATGGATAAGCCAAAAAAAGCAAGTAATACATTAGCTTTTAGGTGTTTTTTGTTGCCATCAAGATCGCTAACTATTACTTCTTCAATTATACCATTTTGACCATTTAGTGCTTCTAACTGATACGGAACTACAAGATTTAATTTTCCTGATTTTACTAATTGCATCATGCGATCATGGCTCTCTGGTGCGCAGCGAAACTTATTTCTACGATGAATTAAAGATACAGAATTTGCTATAGAGCTTAAATTGATAGCCCAATCAATAGCCGAATCTCCACCACCTGCAATTACTATATCTTTATTACGAAAATCTTCTCTTTTATTAACCATATAAAAGACGGTTTTTCCTTCAAATTCTCTAATATTATCAAGAGGAGGGCGATTAGGACCAAACGCGCCGCAGCCAGCAGCGATAATTAATACTTTTCCAGTAATTTTTATATTTTTAGAAGTTGTAACAGTTATTTCTTTATTCTCAGATCTGGTAACAGATTCCACTGTTTGCCCTAAATGATATATTGGTCTAAATGGACTAGCTTGCTGCTCAAGATTATTAATTAGATCTTGGGCTAATATATGTGGATGAGCTGGTATATCATAAATAGGTTTTTCAGGATAAAGGGCAGAACATTGACCTCCTATCATATCAAGACTATCAATAATATTACAGTGCATTTTTAGCATGCCAGCTTGAAATATTGCAAATAATCCTACAGGACCTGCACCAACTATTATTATATCAGTTTTAAATTCGGAATTATTACTCATAAACCACATTTAATATAAATTTAATATAATTTTAAAAACGAGCTAGACTATAAAGCATTAAAGATAATTGGCTATAAATTTTTATTCAACAAGTTAAGTAAGATTAATTAATATAATGTTTATTTTTTAAATTTTACTTGTCTATACAGATATAATTGTTTTAATAATTCTAATTACATACTATAAGAGGTTATAAATAATAATTTAGATTTTAGGTAAAAGTTTAAATAATGTCTAAAACAGCAGATTATACAACTAAATATCCATGGCTAAAAACATATCCAAGCAACATTTCTTGGGATGCCAAAATAGATGCTATGCCAGTATATGAAATACTAAATCAGGCAGCTCAAAAATTTTCTAATAATATAGTAATAGACTTTCTAGGAAAAACATATAGCTACATACAACTTAAGAAATATGTTGATATATTTGCAGCTAATTTAAAAAAAAATGGCGTTACTAAAAATAAAAAAGTTGCCATTATATTACCTAATTGTCCTCAATTTATAATAAGCTATTATGCTATTTTAAAGATAGGGGCAGTAGTTGTTAACTGTAATCCACTTTATACCGTTAACGAGCTTGAGCATCAGTTAAGAGATTCTGATACGGACATTGTAATCACTAATAATTTAAAAATTATTTTAGATAAAATTTTTATACTAAAAGAAAATAATATTATTGATAAAGTAATTATAAGTGATTTCTCACATTATTTGCCATTGGCTAAATCTATATTATTTAAAATCTTTAAATCTAACCAAATACTAAAATTTAATTTTTCTAATAAAATAATTAGCTTTGAGCAATTATTAAAAGGTAATAGTGTTATAGAAGAAAAAATATCTATAGATCCGTTTAATGATACTGCTGTTTTACAATATACAGGAGGGACTACTGGCGTATCAAAAGGTGCTGTACTTACTCATGCTAATATATACATTAATGCAGTGCAAAGCGGATTGTGGTTCTCTGGATTAGAAGTAGGCAAAGAAACTATAATGGGAGTACTGCCATTATTTCATGTTTTTGCTATGACAGTTCTTATGAATATGGGAATATTGGAAGGATGCAAAATAATTCTTCATCCTAAATTTGATATTAAGTTATTAATAAAAGATTTAGTCAAGAAAAGGCCAACAATATTGCCTGGCGTTCCCACCTTATTTGCTGCAATTACTCATTATAAAAATATTGAAAATTATAACTTATCTTCAGTTAAGATGTGTATATCAGGTGGAGCACCTCTTGCCTTGGAAATAAAAAAGAATTTTGAAAAAATTACATCTTGTGTCTTAGTTGAAGGTTATGGACTAACAGAAACATCGCCAGTAGTAAGTGCTAATCCTTTATTTGGCTTAAATAAAGATGGATCAGTTGGTTTACCATTCCCTCAGACAATTATTGAAATTCGCAATGTTGATACTGGAGAAATATTACCAATTGGCGAGACTGGAGAAATATGTATAAAAGGTCCGCAAGTAATGAAAGGATATTATAAGTCAGGTAGCGAAGAAAATAATAAAATATTTTGGCAAGATTCATTAAGAACTGGTGATTTAGGATATATAGATAGTGATGGCTATATTTATATAGTAGATCGATTAAAAGACATGATAATAAATGGAGGATTTAACGTTTATCCTCGAGAAGTTGAAGAAGCAATTTTGAAACATGATGCAGTAAAAGAAGTGGCTGTAATTGGAATAAGTGATGAACTACGTGGTCAATTAGTAAAAGCAGTAATAGTGTTAAAGGAGAATAAGAGCCTTACAAAAAGTCAGCTATTAGAATTCTTAAAAGGAGAGTTAACAAAATATAAGTTACCTTCAATTGTAGAATTTACAGAAACTTTGCCAAAGACAATGATAGGGAAGATTTCTAAAAAAGACTTAAAGAAATAAATATATAGACTTATAGATTTTATAAGGGGGAGTTTAATGAAAGAAAACGCAGTAATAGTATCTTATGCACGATCACCTTTTACTTTAGCAAATAAAGGTGGTCTTGCATCAGTCAGACCAGATGAGATTTTAGCTCAAGTAATAAAAGCTATGTTGAAAAAAACTAATATAAATCCTAGTGACATAGAAGATTTAATAGTTGGTTGCGCTTTTCCTGAAGGAGAACAGGGATTAAATATTGCAAGGATAGTAGGCTTCTTAGCAAAATTGCCAATAACGGTTGCTGGATTAACAGTTAATAGATTTTGCGGTTCTTCAATGCAGGCTATTCATATAGCAGCAAGCAATATTATGCTTGGAATTGGAGAAGTATATATTGCCTCTGGAGTTGAGTCTATGACTAGAATTCCTATGTCAGGATTTAATCCTCTTCCGCATCCTGATTTATTTGAATCATATCCTGAGGCATATGAGTCTATGGGAATAACAGCTGAGAATTTAGCTAAGAAATATAAAATTAAGCGTAAAACTCAAGAAGAATTCGCCCTAAATAGCCATAAAAAAACTTTATATGCTATAGAAAATAATTACTTTATTGATGAAATTATTCCAATCCAAGATGGCGTAAAAACTATTAGTGTCGATGGCTGTGTCCGCAAAGATGCAAGTTTAGATAGTATGGCATCTTTAAAGCCAGCTTTTGATACTAAAGGCTCTGTAACAGCAGCAACCTCTTCACCGCTAACAGATGGTGCAAGTGCAGTATTAGTATGTTCTGAAACTTATGCAAAGAAAAATAATTTACCTATTATAGCCAGAATTAAATCTTTTGCAGTTTCAGGTTGTGCTCCAGAGATAATGGGAATAGGCCCTGTTTCAGCTACAAATAAGGCATTAGCTAGAGCAGGATTAACATTGAATGATATAGATATTATAGAATTAAATGAAGCTTTTTCAGCTCAATCTTTGGCAGTGATAGCAGAACTTGGCATTGATATAAATAAGGTAAATAAAGATGGTGGAGCTATAGCAATAGGTCATCCACTGGGTGCATCTGGTGCACGTATTACTGGAAAAGCGGCAACAATATTAAAAAGACAGAAGGCTAAATATGCACTTGCTACAATGTGTATAGGTGGCGGTCAGGGTATAGCAACTATTTTGGAGGCGGTATAATGAAAACAATAGAAAAAGTTGCAGTAATTGGATCTGGTGTTATGGGCGCTGCAATTGCTGCTCATATAGCAAATAGCGGAACAAAAGTTATATTATTTGATATTGTACCAAAAGATAGCAAAGACCGCTCTATTTTAGCAAAATCTGCTATAGAAAAATTATTAAAAACAGATCCAGCTCCATTAACACATAAAAATAAAGCCAAACTTATTACTCCTGCAAATTTAGAAGATGATTTAAAATTACTTAAAGAGGTTGATTGGGTAATAGAAGCAGTCTTGGAAGATATTAATATAAAAATAAATTTATATAAAAAAATTCAACCTTTTTGCAAGAAAGGTACGGTAATTTCTTCTAATACTTCTACAATACCATTAAGTTTCTTAATTCAAGAAATGGATAAAGATTTTTCTAAATATTTTATGATTACGCATTTCTTTAATCCGCCTAGATATATGCGATTATTTGAATTAGTTGCTAGTCCTAATTGCGATAAAAATGCGCTAGAAAAAATAAAAGAATTTGCAGATGTAAAATTAGGTAAGGGTGTTGTCATTTGTAAGGATACTCCTGGATTTATAGCAAATCGTATTGGTTGTTTTTGGATGACTGTTGCAGTTTTAGAAGCTATTGCAATGAATATAACAGTTGAAGAAGCAGATGCCGTATTATCAAAGCCGATAGGAGTACCAAAGACGGGAGTATTTGGATTACTTGACCTAATAGGAATTGATCTTATGCCTCTTATTGCAAAAGCATTTGCGCAAACCTTACCCAAACAAGATTTGTTTTTACAGATATACAAAGAGCCAGAAGTTATACGTAAAATGATAGAAAGCGGTTATAATGGGCGTAAAGGTAAGGGAGGATTTTATAGGCTAAATACAGTAAATGGAGAAAAGATAAAAGAAGTAATTGATTTACAAACAGGTGAGTATTGCGCTGCAAAAAGACCAAAAGTTACAGCAGCAGAGCGAGCAAAAAAATCATGGCGTAACATGTTAGAACATAATGATAAAGTTGCGCAATATGCTAATAAAGTAATGTTAAAAACTCTAGCTTATACTGCATCATTAGTCCCACAAATTTCTGATGATATTTACTCAATAGATGAAGCAATGAAACTTGGCTATAATTGGAAATATGGACCATTTGAGCTAATAGATCGTTTGTCTAGTGAAAATAAAACTGGAACTAGCTGGTTGGTAGAAAAATTACAAGAGCAAAACATAGAAATACCTCCAATACTTAAAAATTGTAATGGTCAATCTTTATATAAAATTGAGCAACAAAATAAATTTTACATAAGCAATACAGGCAAATATCAAGAAGTACCAATTACAGAAGAAGCATGGTATTTAGAGCATAAGAAAATTGGACAAAAGCCATTACTAAAAAATCCTTCAGCTAGTTTATGGGATATAGGTGATGGTATAGTTTGTCTTGAGTATAATTCTAAAATGAATAGTGTTGATCCTTTAGTTTTAGAAATGCTTGCAAAAGCGACTAATTTAGTGAAAGAAAAATATAAAGGTTTAGTTATTGCAAATGATGGAGAAAATTTTTGTGTTGGTGCAAATATAGGAATTTTATTATTTGCAGCAAATGTCGCTGCTTGGTCACAAATTAAAGATATTATTAAGCAGGGTCAAGATACATATATGGCCTTAAAGTTTGCTCCATTTCCTGTTGTTATAGCTCCAAGTGGTATGGCACTAGGAGGAGGTTGTGAAATATTAATGCATGCCGATAGTATTTGCGCTCATATTGAAACATATACAGGTTTAGTCGAAGTAGGTGTTGGTATAGTTCCAGGTTGGGGTGGCTGCAAAGAAATGCTACTTCGACATCTTGAATCAGAGACAGTAAAAAGATTAAGTGTAGCAAGGCAGGGAGGAATGTTTGCTTTAGCGGTAAAACAGGCTGTATCTGGCGAAGGTACTGCTTCGCTTAGACATCCAATAGCCACAATAAATACAATGCCAGCTATTTCTAAAGCATTTGAATATATCGCTACTGCAAGGGTTGCCAAGTCAGCAGATGAAGCAAAAGATATGATGATATTGCGAGATAGCGACCGTATAGTTATGAATAGAAAGCGATTATTACCTACAGCAAAAAATCGTTGTTTAGAACTTGCTAAAAATTATACGCCACCAAAACCAGCAGAAGTAAGATTGCCTGGCAAAACAGCATATACAGCCTTACTTATGGCGATAGATTCTTTTGTAAAAACTGGAAAAGCTACCCCGCACGATAAAACAGTTTCAATTGCTTTAGCAAAAGTACTAAGCGGAGGCAATACGGATATAACTAAAACACTAAGCGAGCAGGATTTATTAAATCTTGAACTAGAGGTATTTATGGAATTAGTTAAAAATTATAATACCTTAGATAGAATTGAATATATGTTAGATAACGGCAAACCTTTGAGGAATTAATCAAATGGCACGAAACAATAAAAAACTACCACCATCACGACATGTAGTCAGACTAGTTATTTTATTAGCAGTTGCTATAATATTTTCTTTTATGGCATCATTTAATTGGTTCTTTGATTTATTTTCTAATTTTACTATGCAATATGCCATTGTCGCAATAATACTTGCGATTTTTTTATTTTTTATAAAAAGGAAGGGGTGGTGTTGTATTGCATTGATTTTGGCTGCAACGCAAATTTATCAAATTTATCCATCTTACCGTATGCCACTAAATTATAGCGATCATGGTAAGCAGCCTAAATATGATTTAGTAAGAATAATGCAATATAATGTTGATCGCACTAATAATAATGTTAATGAAATGACAAAGTGGATTGTATCGCATGCAGAAGATGTAGATATTTTAGTTTTATTTGACATAACAGATAAATGGCAAGTTGCTATTGAAAGAATAAAATGGCTATATCCTTACCATACAACAAGACAGGTTAGAGGAGATAGAAGCACAGTAGTTTTAAGTAAATTATTAGTAGATGAATTAGAAGTTGAGAAATTAAAGGGAACTAATAACTATGCTGTAGTTATAAGAGGGGCAACTAGTGCACATGAAATACCTTTTGTTCTTTATGCAATAAATCCTGCTCCTCCTTTAATTCCATCAAAATATGAAGAGCGTAATTCATTACTTATTGACGCAAGCAGATCCATAGCAAAAGAAAAATCAAAGCATAAAATATTGATAGGTGACTTTAATATAACAAGATATTCGCCAATATTTAAACAGATGAGTAAAATTAGTAGTCTTTATGATAGTAATGAAGGTATGGGAATGATGAATACTTGGCCAAGTAATTTACCTAAATTATTTGAATTGCCAATAGATAACATGCTGCTATCTAAGGCTATAATTGTTGATAGTAAGCAACTAGGACCTAGTCTAGGGTCAAAGCATTATCCAGTTATAACTAATTTAAAATTTATTTTACCATCAAGTTTACCAGCAAATGGAGAATAGCAAATGCCAATTTATAAAGGGCCAGTTAGGGATTTTGATTTTATAATCAACGAACTATTAAGAATTACAGATTATAAGGATCTAGATGGTTTTTCTGAAATAGATAATGATTTTATTAACGCTATGTTAGATGGTGGAACAAAATTATGTGAAGAAGTTTTATTTCCATTAAATCAGACTGGAGACAAACAAGGAGTTGTTTATAAAAATGGTGCAGTAATTTTACCAGATGGATTTAAAGACGCATATAAAACCTATGCAGAATCTGGTTGGACAGCAATTACTTGTCGTAAAGAATATGGCGGACAAGGATTGCCTGAAGTCATTAATATGCCCATTGTGGAAATGATTTGTTCAGCAAATTTATCATTTGGCATGATTCCTGGACTAACACATGGAGCTTATAACGCAATTTTATTACATGCATCAGATGAACTTAAGAATAGATTTTTGCCAAATATGGTATCTGGTACTTGGAGTGGTGTAATGTGTTTAACAGAACCACAATGTGGCACTGATCTTGGACTGATTACTACTAAGGCAGTTCCTAATAATGATGGTACATATAATATAACTGGCTCAAAGATATTTATTTCTGCTGGAGAACAAGATGCAACAGAAAACATAATACATTTAGTATTGGCAAAATTACCTAATGCTCCAGAAGGAGTAAAAGGAATTAGTTTATTTCTAGTTCCTAAAATATGGGTAAATGAAGATGGAACTCTTGCTAATGCTAACTCAGTAACTTGCGGTTCTATAGAACATAAAATGGGTATACATGCTTCACCAACTTGTGTAATGAATTATGATAATGCAAGAGGTTATTTGATAGGAGAGGCTCATAAGGGACTTAGGGCAATGTTTACTATGATGAATGAAGCAAGATTATATGTAGGTGTACAAGGTCTTGGTCTTGCTGAAATATCGTATCAAAATGCTTTAGCTTATGCTAAAGAAAGATTACAGGGACGTGATTTAAAAGAGCCAAAATATCCTAATAAAAAAGCCGATCCATTGATAGTTCATCCTGATATAAAACGTATGTTGCTTACTATGAGAAGTTTTACAGAAGGAGCTAGGGCTTTATGTTTATATACAGCTTTACAAGTAGATATTTCAAAGCGTCATAGTGATTTAAATAAAAAAGAAGAGGCAGAAAATTTTGTTAATTTTATAACACCAATACTAAAGGCATATTTTACAGATATGGGATCTGAATGTACCAATCTTGGTATGCAAATATATGGTGGACATGGCTATATAAGAGAATATGGTATGGAACAATATGTTAGAGATGCTAGAATTGCTCAAATATATGAAGGAGCAAATGGTATACAGGCCTTAGATTTAGTAGGAAGAAAATTGCCAAAATCAGCTGGAAAATATTTACGTAGCTTTTTTCATCCTGCTACTGAATTTGTAGAAAAATATCGCAATGACGAAGATATGGCAGAAATTACAAAGCCTTTATATGCAGCAATAAAAAATGCACAGCAAGCTTCGTTATGGGTTGGAGCTAATGGTATGGTAGATCCAAATGAGGCAGCCAGTGTTTCGGTTGAGTATTTACGGTTAATGGCTATAGCAGTATTTGCGTATATGTGGGCGCAAATGGCTCTTGTTTCTATAAAAGCACTAAGGGAGAATAAAGGAGATATTGAGTTTTACAAGGCTAAGCTTGTAACTTGCAAATTCTTTATGAAAAAAATTGTTCCTAGTCAATATGGATTGCTTGCTGCAATAGTTGAAGGAAGCAAACCAATTATGGCTGCAGATGAAAAATATTTTATGGTTTAGAGGAATATTTCTATGATTAATAAAATAATCAATTTTTTGTTAGTCATAGCACTATCTTTAGTGAATATGTTGATAATGGTTTTACCGTTATTTGTTCTTACTCTACCAATTTTTCTTATTTTTAGAGATGCAACAGAACATTTCTTTCTAAATGCCGCTGTAAGATTATTATTTCTTATAAGTGGCTATATGTTGCTATATATTGTTCTTGATTTTATTTTTGGCTTTACAGTTAACGCTTATACTAAAGGTTGTATTTATTATAAGGAAGCTGGAATTATTAATGGTAGTAATGAAATTGCTAAAGGCTTTGATTATTTAAAACAAAGATTTAACCAAGCAAAAGTTAATTTATATATTAGTCAAACTTCAGAAATAAATGCTTATGCTATAGGCAGTATGAGGAAAAAAGCAGTAGTTATAACTGTTGGCTTGCTTAATCAGATTTACAACACAGCAGAAGATAAAAATAAATATATCAATCAGATTGTAGCAATTCTAGCTCACGAAATGTCACATTTAGTTAATAAAGACTTTTTACCTGGAATGTTAGTATATTCTAATCAGATAGTTAGTAATTTTTTAGCAAAATTATTTCATAGTTTTTTTAATATATTATCAAATATAGTCTGGGTATTACCAGGTATTGGTAGCTATATTTCTTACATGTTTATATATGCTTATAAAGCATTAGATTGGTTAATTAATTTATTCTATAAAACAGTTTTTCGACCTATTTACGATGTAATATATAAGTGGTTTAGTCGAGGTATGGAATATAGATGTGATAGAGATGCAGCAAAAATTGTAGGAGGAACGGTAATGGCTGCGGCATTATCTAGCATAGGACCTGGCTCGTATTTTAGTATATTTTCTACTCATCCTAGGACAAAGAGTAGAATTAGAAATATCGAGAAAATTAAACCAAAACAAGGAATTATAAAAGCAAGTTTTTTAGGAAATATTGTAAATTCATTGGTAATTATATTATTAATAATTATAACCTATTATTTATATAATTTAGTCAAGTTAAACGATGCAAATCAAATAACTATGCAGATATATAATGATATAAATATGTTTAAGTATAAAATAATGGTTATATTTTCTAGTATTAAAAATCAATTTGCGATAATAAAGCACTAAAGTATAAATATTGATTTTTCAAAACTATAGAATTTAATTGTGAAGAAATATAAATATATTTTAATTTTGCTAGTTTTTATTTTAAATAGTGATCAGATATATAATAATATTACTCAGGAATTTTCATTATATATTTATAATGATAGTTTTGCATTGAAGCGGGGTGATTTTGAGAAACTAGATAATTTTATTGTTAATGCCATAAAATATAAAAATTATGATATAACTATAAATGGTTATTATTGTCATAATAATTTACTAGTTAGCAAAAAACTTATCGAAAAAAAATTATCTATTGTTAAAAAATTTATATTGTCAAAAAATAATGACAAAGATAGCATCATTATGTTTACAGTTGCATCAAATGATAATAATATTTGTGGAAAATTAGTTAAAATTATCGCAAATTATAATTATTAGAAATATTACGTATTGTGAAAAATAATTTGGTAAAGCAAAGACCTACATTAGAATGGGAAAATAAATATCCAGATTTAATAGTTGCAGGTGTAGATGAGGTAGGTAGGGGGCCTTGGGCAGGTCCTGTTGTAACTAGTGCTGTAATACTAGATCCATTAAATATCCCTGAAGGGATTAACGATTCAAAAAAACTCTCTCTTAGTAAAAGAGAAGAGATATATAATAAATTAATTGAAGTTGCAGAAATTTCGGTAGGACTTGCAGAGGTAGAAGAGATTGATAATTTAAATATACTAGCTGCAACAAAGCTTGCTATGCAAAGGGCTGTTGATAAACTAAAAAATAAACCTCAAGTTATTTTAGTGGATGGAAATCAAAGTTTTAATTACTTAGCCAAAGTTGTTCCTATTATAAAAGGAGATGCTATTAGCTTATCAATAGCAGCAGCTTCTATTGTGGCAAAAGTTACAAGAGATAGAATTATGCAAGAGATTGCTAAGGAGTTTCCTTATTATGGTTTTGAAAAAAATGTTGGATATGGAACAAAATCTCATCAAGATGGTATAAATAAATATGGTGTTACAAAATATCATCGGAAAAGTTTTAAACCAATCGCAAAAATTATTAATAAATAGCTTTTTATAGGAGGATATTATGGCAGCAGAAAGAAAAGCATACGTATATAGTTCTAAAGATGTTCATAGTAGATTAGGTCTTACAAGTAAAGAATATGATAATACTGAACTTTGGAATAGTTATAAAATTGGTGAGCAGTCAATGACTAAAAGTCATTTAACATCAATAATAATGAGTTCTAAATCAGCTCATGAAATTCTCTCTGTTTCAGAACAAGATCTTAAAGAATATATTGCCAACAATCCAACAGATATTACTTTTCAAGATTTAGCTAAATTATACATATGGAATAATATGCAAGCTAATTGCCTTATAATTGAAGGAGCAGATATTAAAGCAAAAATCAAAGCTTTTACTTCTAATGTCAGACAAGATTTATTTTTTGAAGAGAATTTTTTATCCCCAATATCAAAAATTACTCAGAGATCTTATTTGCCAGATACTTTAACGCATGCATTTAATGATTTTGTCGTAAAATCTCAACAAGCAAGTCCAGCAAGCTCTCGTGCTCATACTCCTGCAGTAAGTCCAGCAAGCTCTCGTCCTCATACTCCAAACTCAGCTTCTCCTGCATCTAGCCCAAGTAGTCAAAGACGATATTCTCCTTATCCTCCACCATCTCCTAGATCTACTAGAGGTGCAGTAGAAGCAGAAATGGGATCATTATCTACGGGATCGGTATCATCTCCTAGATCTACTAGAGGTGCAGCAGAAGCTTCGCCAGCTCTTACTGAACAAGAGATTGCATTACAAATATTACAATTGCAACAAGAGCTAGAAAGAAGAGTACAAGAAAAAGCTGGAACAGGAGTACAGCAAGGCTTTGGATCTGTTGAAGATGCAAGGGCTACTCAACCGTTTGAATTATTTAGGCAATAAATGATATGAGCCAACAAAAAAAATATGGTAAATGTGCTAATACAGGATCTAAACATCCTAAATTTTTTATGCAATCTCAAGAAGTACAAAATGCATCAGGAATAGATAATAAAGAAGGTGCATCAGGAATAAATAAGCAAATTGATGAAGTAGTTCAAGAAATACACTATTGGAATAGCTATGATGCAGTTCTAGGGATAAGACCTGCTTTGCCATTGCCGTCTAGTATTGGAAGAAAAAATATAAGTAGCTTACCTCCGACAAGTTTAGATCAAACTATTGCAAGGGAATTTTGGCAAGAAAATAGTGGCAATTTGGGGTGGGAGATTTAGTAAAAAGTATGACAAAAAATTACGATTCTAACCTTGCAGAACTTGCAGAAGGCGATTTATTGATTAGATTGGCTCAATTGCAGCAACAACTGCGACAGCTACAAGAGAAAAAAAGTGAAGAGGGGAAACTTCATATTATAAATAAATTTCTTCAAATATCATCTTCTTATGCAGACGGAGCTTCAATAAAATTTGATGAAAATGGTCAGCGTATAGTTAGAAAGAACATACCTTCTCCGCTTAGAAAGCAAATAATTATGGGATCTCTAATCCCGCCAACTCATCAATTAAATAATCTTAGTACAGATGAATCATTTTCGCCTAGTGAAGATTTTCCAGTTCCACCAAGAGGATTTATGCAAGAATCAATGGCAATAAAACCATTTGCAGAAAAAAACAATGGATTTATTCCGACGGCTGGAGATTAGTAGAGGAAGAGATATTTATTTATAATAATCCGCAAATCCTCTATTGCGTAACAAGCATGAGTCACAATGACCGCAGGCATCTCCTGTAGTGCTAGGATCATAGCAGCTTATAGTCATAGAATAATCAACCCCAAGATCAATACCTTTGCGAATAATTTCTGACTTAGTTAGTGAAATTAAAGGACGGTGAATAGAAAATTTTTTATTTTCTGAAATAGATGCTTTTGTTGCTAAATTTGCCATTTCTTCAAAAGCTCTAATATATTCATCACGGCAATCAGGATAGCCACTATAATCAACAGCGTTAGCGCCAATGAATATATCAAAAGCATTAATGGTTTCAGCATAAGCTAGAGCAAAGGATAAAAATATAGTATTGCGAGCGGGAACGTAGGTTATAGGTATAGATTGATTATTATTATCGAGTTGATCTTTTGGCACTGCAATATTATCTGTAAGAGCAGAATTACCAAATAGTCGCAAGTCTATTTTAGCTATTTTATGTTCTGCAACAGCAAAAAAATTAGCAATTTTTTTTGCCGCTTCTAATTCTATTTTATGGCGTTGTCCATAATCAAAAGATAAAGCATATATTTTATATCCTTGTGATTTTGCAATTGCCAAAGTAGTTGTTGAATCAAGACCGCCACTTAGTAAAATTACGCAAGATTTAGTCATATTATTTATTACTCATGAGAAAATATATCTTTATCATTCCAACCAACTAAATCTAAAGCAACTCTAGTTGTTAAAAATAAGAAACACTCTTGAGCTAGTTCTGTACGATTTTCTCGCTTTAACATGTTATCGAGTTTGTCTTTAATAGCATGTAAATAAAGAACATCAGATGCTGCATATTGAATTTGCTCTTTAGTAAGATTTTCAGCTCCCCAATCCGAAGATTGGCAATGTTTAGAAATTTTTTTATTTAGAAATTCTTCACAAAGACTTTTAAGACCATGACTATCAGTATAAGTACGAGTAAGTTTAGAAGCTATTTTTGTACAATATACTGGTTCAACATCTATACCAAGATAATGTTTTATAACCGCCATATCAAAACGTGCAAAATGAAAAATTTTTAGAATTTTTTTATTAGTTAGTAATTTTTTTAAATTAGGAGCTTTATAATTATCACGATTAAGCTGTACTATATGAGCATTACCATCTCCGCCACTTATTTGAATTAAGCATAATTTATCACGTTGATTATTTAGCCCTAAGGTTTCACTATCTATAGCAACAGATCCTGAAAATTTAAGATTATCTGGTAAATCGCCTTTATATAAATAGTTTGCCATAAATTATTCCTTAGAAATTTTAAATAGTTACTTAAAGTTATATTTGGTTGGGTTTCATAAGTATATTATAAGCAGATATATTATTTTTACTCGCCATAATTTGCAATTTACAATAATATATTAGGGAATGCCAATAATTTTATGCATTTGTATAGATACTCGATAACCGTATTCCTTACTTAGAGCCATTACTAGCTCTAGATTTTTTTTATTTTTTGTTTCATTTTGTTCATCCATTGGCTGAATATAGACTGGTATATTAAATTTTGTTTGTCCTATTTCTATAACATTACTATATTTTTGATCATGAGCCGATATTATAAATTTAAAAGCACTTATTCGTTGCAATAAGTCTTCTCTTATAAAAGAATAAGAATTTATATTATTTTTTGGACTACAGATAATTTCTACTTCTTTTGGTAAATTTCTATATAAAGTTCCATTTGTTTCAATTTGTATTTTATATTTAGCTTGAATTAATTCCTCACATAATAATTCTATGGGCTGGCGTAAAGGTTCTCCTCCAGTGATAACAATTAATTTAATTAAATTATTATTATTTAATTGAGAAATTTTCTTTAAAATTTCTTTAATTGTTAAAGAAGAAAAAGATTCAAACTCTGTATCACAAAATTTGCAAGCAAGATTGCAACCACCTAGTCTTATAAATATTGCTGGCCAGCCGACATAAGGTCCTTCACCTTGAAGAGTTGGAAATATTTCTTGAACGTCAAGAATCTCGCCAGTGCCATTAGAGGGAGGTCTTTTTGGATTATTACCGAACATTTTGTATAATATCTTTAGTTAATTCATAATTACTGGCACGAAACTGGTTCTTTAAAGTGCTTATTTCAAACTCAGATATACCAACTGCCTTTAATAGCTCACCTGCAAGTTGAAGTCCAGACTCATATTTCTCTGGAACAATAATATTTGCACCAATCTTAATTAAACTCTGCGCGCTACGCAAATCTTCAGATCTAACGACAATAGGAATATCTGGAAAATTTTTGTTTATAGTACGGATAATTTTCTTTAAAAGCAAATTATCTTCAATAGTTATTATCACAGATTTTGCATTCTCTATGCCAGTTTCAAGTAGATTTTCTACTTTATTAGGATCTCCCTGATAAATAGGATGGGTTTTACTACGTCCATCTTTAACTTTTTTACTATCAGCCTCAATTATAAGATAATTAATTTTTTTAATCCTAAGTAAAGTTGCTACCATTTCGCTAGTAACATTATAGCCAACGATAATTACATGCTGACGTAGGTCATTAATATCTTCAAAACTTATAGTATCTTGTTCTTCTTTTAAATCAAGATTCTGATTTATATGATCGCCTATTTTGGAAAGAATTGGAGTAAGAGCCATAGTAATAGTAACAGTAACAAGTAATAATTGAGCAGTGTGGTTATCTAAAACCCCAATATATTTTTGTGCTGCAAGATTAAATAAAATAAAAGCAAATTCACTTCCTTGTGACATTAAAAGCCCTGTGTGAATAGCTGAGCCTAGCGGTATATTAAATAATCGCGATATGGCAATAATTATTGCTGCTTTAATTATAATTAGTGCGAGTGCAAGAGCAATTAATATTGTTAAATTTTCATGAATAAACAATATATTAATACCCATGCCAATGGTCATAAAAAATAAGCCAAGTAATAAGTCTTTAAATGGCATAATTGTTTCTTCTACCATATGCTGATATTGGGTTTCTGCTACTAATAAACCAGAAATAAAAGCTCCCATGGCAAGTGATAAACCTAAATATTTTGTTATTAAAGAACTTGCAAGAACAACTAATAAAGTAGTTCCTGTAAATAATTCGTTACTTTGCAACGAGCCAATTAAACTAAATAATGGTCTTAGTAATATGCGGCCTAATATAAATATTAAAATCATAACAATAAAAGCACGACTTGTTGCAATTCCTAGGGTAAGAAGCATATTATTATGTTTTAAAGCAAGAAGAGGGACAAGCACTAATAATGGTACTACGGCAAAGTCTTGTAGCAATAGGTTTGCAATAGCTAGCCTTCCAACTTGAGTATTATGAAGTTGTTCTTCTGAAATAACCTTTAAGACTAATGCGGTTGAGGATAAAGCAAGAGCACCTCCTATAACAAGAGCAGACTCAATAGATTGTCCAAATTTCCATACAATAAATGATATGATAATATTGGTAATTACTACTTGAGCTGTGCCAAAGCCAAATACGTGCCAGCGCATAGACATTAATCTTTCAACCGTTAGCTCAAGACCAATTGCAAATAACAAGAATACTACACCAAATTCAGCAAGAATATTTAAATCAGAAGATTGAACTATTTTAAAACCATTTTCTCCTAATGCAGCACCAGCGACAAGATATCCAAGGACCGGACTAAGATTTAATCTTCTAAATAAGACTACTATAAATATAGCAAGTGATAACATCACAACTATATTTGGTAGGTAATTTAACTCTACCATATATACATCCTGTTTAAGCAATTAGTAAATCATCTACTCATTGATTCATTATAGCAAAATCATCTGAACTATTTTAATAATATTTATAATTAAATAAAAAAGAATTACCTTTTCCATTTTATAGAACAGCCAATAGAAGGATTTTGTGTTGCAGGACCTTTACCTGTTTGAGCTATTTCAACCATAGCATTGAAAAGTTCTCGTGTGGCATTTGGATTATTTTTCATGCCTGAATCATCTAGTCTGCCGCGATATTGTTCTTCAAGTCTAGAATTGTAGCCAAAAAAATCAGGAGTACATACGGCTCCATAATTTTTAGCAGTTTTTTGGTTACCGTCAATCACATAAGGAAATTGAAAATTATGCTCTTTAGCAAATTTTCGCATGTTAGGATATGAATCTTCTTCATACTCAATTGGATCGTTTGACATTATAGCAATAGAATTAACACCATATTCTTTTAATTCATTTACATCACGTACTATTTTTTCAGCTATAGCTTTAACATAAGGACAGTGATTACAAATAAACATTACTAGTAATGGTTTTCCGTTTGAGAAATCCTTCAGGGAATAATTTTTCCCATCGGTAGCCAACAGTGAAAAATCAGGGCAGGGTTTTCCCAA
>CAZTUN010000005.1:39330-41548 GCA_964616845.1 uncultured Rickettsiales bacterium
AAGGACAGTGATTACAAATAAACATTACCAGTAATCCTTTTTTTCCTACCACATCATCTAAAGTATAAAGTCTACCATCTACTCCAAGTAAATTAAAATCACTTGCTGTCTTATTCAACATTAGCTTTGGTGTTTGCAAGGCAACCATTTTATATCCTTTCTTTTATATAATTTATAATGATCATTAACTAATTGTTATTATTTGTTATAATATAGTTTCTCCAATCTATGCCAGAATAATAAACCATTTAAAGACATTGCTAAATATAGTGCAAAATATATAACACTAAATGCTATTCCTAACTCTTTATCAAGGGAAAGTATATTTGAAATATATAAAAACGTTATTTCCCTAATACCAATTCCGCCAATTGAAATGGGTAATATAGAAAGAATATTTGAGATAAGAAATACTGTAATATAAGGAAATAATAATATGTGGTTAAATACATCAATTTTTAAAGAAGCTAGAAGAATAGTAACTGTAAAAATCTGCATCAATTGGTTAATTGTAGAAAAAATAACTGCTCTAAAAGAAGTGGAAATTTTTTCTTTAAATAGCATTTTGGTAAAAAATCTATAGCAAATAATAGTAATTAGAACTCCTAATATTATTAGGATCTTTCCGTATGGAATTAAATTTACTAAATTAGAAAAATAGGCAAATATGAAAGCACATATCATAAGAATTAATAAGCCATTAGAACGTTCGGCAATTAGTGCCTTCAAAACATTCATTTTAGGAACTTTAGCTAATTTATGTAGTATATATACTTTATAACCATCTCCACTAATACCACCTGGTAAAATTGTGTTATATAAAGATCCAGTTAGATACAATCCGATAGAAAATTGATTATTCATTTTAACGCCAGCTTCAGCACAATATATTTTTGAACGAAAAGAGCCGATAGTTTGTGCTAAAGTTAATATAATAAAACATAAAATTAAATTAGGCGTTGGAATCAGTGCTAAATATTTTGCTATTTGTTTTGTATCAGCGTGAGTAATTACTGAGTAAAAAGCAAATCCTATAATAAATAATTTTAATATTAAGAGGAAGTGACGTTTATGCTTCTTGATAAAATTATGCGTCTTTCTGATCGCCATGATATACAGCCTTTACTCTGTAAGGTTTTTTATTTTGAGACCCATAATATGTACGCATTATTATATCTGAAACAAAACCAGTACAAATTAATTGGATTCCTGTAATAATTAAAGTAATTCCAACATAAAATAAAGGTCTTGTACCTATACTAGCACCAAGAATTTTTAAGAATAATAAATAGGTTTGAATAATTATTCCAGTTACGGTTGCAGTTATACCAATTCCGCCAAAGAAATGCATTGGTCTTTGACGATATTTTAATAAAAACGCCATTAACATTATATCACTTATAACTTTTAAGGTTCTTTCTAATCCATATTTAGAGTAACCAAATTTACGAGAATGGTGTTTAACAGGCATTTGTGCTATTTTTGCGCCACGCATTACAGCAAGAATAGGAATGAATCTATGCATTTCTCCGTAAAGGTCGAGATGTTTTGCCATTGAGCTATTAAATAACTTAAGTGTGCAACCATAATCAGATATATTTACTTTGGTGAGTTTGCGGATAAGGAAATTTGCAATCTTGCTAGGTAGTTTTCTAGATAAGCTATTATCTTGCCTATTTGCTCGTACTCCCATTACTATATCAAGATTTTCAGATTTTAATTTGGCAAGCATAGGCATAATATCGCTTGGATCATTTTGTAAGTCACCATCAAGAGTTGCTATATATTGTCCTTTAGCTTGTTCAATCCCAGCAGAAATTGCAGATGCCTGACCAAAATTTCTAGAAAATAAAACTGTTTTTATAAAAGGTTTATTATTTGCCGCCTTTAGTAATATATTTACTGTATTATCAGTAGAGCCATCATCAACAAATATAATTTCATATTCTACGTCTGTTAAGGCATTTTCTACGGCAGATAACATTGGTATTATGTTGTCTTGTTCGTTATATACTGGTATTATTACTGACAATTCCATGGCTAGATACTTTTAAAATTATAATTTTAATGTTAAAACCTAAGAAGAATACAAAATCTAATTATATATTTTTGTAAAACTATAGTTTATTATTCATATACTAACCCATATTATATTAAGCAACAATTTATGTCAGTCAGCAATAAAATTGACCCTATATTACTCGATTTATTAGTGTGT
>CAZTUN010000006.1:0-9639 GCA_964616845.1 uncultured Rickettsiales bacterium
ATATCATGTAAGTAAGAATGCTCAGGTCCAATGCCAGGATAATCAAGTCCCGCTGAAATAGAATGTGTTTCTTTTATTTGTCCATTTTCATCTTGGAGGTAATAAGATGCATTACCATGCATTACACCATAATTTCCACCAGCAATAGAAGCTGCATGATTATTTGTATTAATGCCTTCTCCAGCCGCTTCAACTGCGACCAAATTAACTTTAGTATCCTGCAAATAAGGATAAAATAGCCCTAAAGCATTAGATCCCCCACCTATACAAGCAATCAATGTATCTGGCTGTCTTTGTTCAAATTCAAATATCTGTTCTTTAACCTCACGACCAATTATTGATTGAAAATCTCTAACCATCATAGGATAAGGATGCGGACCTGCAGCAGTTCCTATCAAATAGTAGGTATCGTTAACATTAGCAACCCAATCTCGTAACGCCTCATTCATAGCGTCTTTAAGCGTCGCCGTTCCACTATTTACTGGAATTACTTCTGCACCTAATAATTTCATTCTAAATACGTTGGGTTTTTGACGCTCTACGTCTTTTGCTCCCATGTAAATAACGCATTTCAAATTAAATAAGGCGCAAACTGTTGCCGTAGCAACTCCGTGCTGACCTGCTCCCGTTTCTGCAATAATTCTTTTCTTACCCATTCTATTTGCCAACAAAATTTGACCTATACAATGATTAATTTTATGAGCTCCTGTATGATTTAACTCATCTCGTTTAAAATATATTCTTGCTCCACCTAAATAATCACTAAATCTATTAGCTTTATATAAAGGACTTGGTCTGCCTACGTAATGTTTTGCATAATAATCTAGCTGTTCAAGAAAGGCAGGATCAGACTTTGCTTGCTTATAACATTCTTCAACTTCCATAATAAGAGGCATTAAAGTTTCAGAAACGAACCTACCACCATACTTACCAAAATGCCCATTCTGATCAGGAAAATTATATTCAGATATACTAGACATGAGGATATATTATCTCACTTTCTTCATAAATAACTTTATTAATTCAGGATCTTTCTTACCTGGCGCAAACTCTAAACTTGAAGAAACGTCTATCATATTTGCACCAGTTATAGATATCGCATCTTGTATATTTTGCAAGTTTAATCCTCCAGATAAAAACCATGGCACTGAAATAACTCTATTTCTTAATAACTGCCAATCAAAGCTAAGTCCATTTCCACCTGGTAGCAAAGATTTATCTGCTTTTGCATCAAATAAAAGCATATCTACAACTTTCTCATATTTTAGTCCTTGAGCGATGTCATCAGCATTCCTTACTTTTATTGCTTTTATTATACCTAGATCCTTAAACTTATTCTTTATCTTTGAAATATATTCAAGATTTTCATCACCATGCAATTGAATATAGTCTGGACGAACTTGCTCTATAATTGCAAATAATTCTTCTTCCTTCTTATTAACTACTACAATAACTTTCTTTATAGAATGAGGTATATAAGAAAATAGCTCTTTTATTTGAACAATAGTAAGATTCCTTGGCGATTTATCAAATAAAACAAATCCTATATAATCTGCACCATTATTAATAGCACTTTCTAAGGATATTTTATCTGTAATACCACAAATTTTAACCTTAACTACCATGATCTACTAAAATCCATTTAATATAGTATTTTGTAGCTCGTTCTTTAGTTGTGACTTAATGTCACTCTTATTATTTTTAATATCTTTTTTTAATCCTTTGATCACTTCAAGAGCCTTTGTTGGGTCATTTATTATATTTTTAACTGGAGTTTCTAAATCTGGACTGTAACTAGGCTTAAACAGACTTCCCTTAACAGAAACAGAAACTGTAATTTTATTACCTATACTGTCCAATCCTTTTGTATTAACGCTGGGACTTAGTTTATAATTAATAATTAAATTTGGCAAATCTACTATGCCCTTACCTAATAACTCTAGACCATTTGCTTTTATAGTCAAATCATCATTATGTATTATACCCCTATTAATTGTAAAACTTCCATCCATTTGTGTAAAATCTGTCGAGTTAGAACTAGAACCTGCTGATGTAAATGAAGCCGCTACGTTACGGATCATATTAACTAAATCAACCCCTTTAAAAGATCCGTGATCAACATTAACTTTTCCCTTACCGCTAAGATTATTCACTAATTGATATTGACTATCTCCAGAAGAATTAAGGTATAAATTCCCACTAACTGCGCCTGAAAATTTGTTACTTTTTGCAATTTCTGCACTATTTAGTTTTGTTAAATTAATCTTTGCGGAAATAACAGGATTACTGCCTGCAATATCTATAGAGCTATTAGATGCTACATTACCTCCAAATAAGGAAAAGTTACTTTCTGAAGTAAATTTACTATGTAAAAAATGATTATTTGAATTAAAGTTTTTAATTACTAGGTCTTTATAACTAATTTGACCAACCGTAAAGTTAACATGCCCTGAAATTTTTGACACAAAATCAAAAGGCAATTTCTCTTTACTCCACGAAAAATTACTGCCCTCAGAAGGAGTATTATTACCAGAAGTTAAGCTTTTGATGCCTTGTTCTTTGGCTAATAATTTATCTAGATCTAACCTATCTATATTAAGAGAAATAGTTACATCTGGAACAGTATTTGCTAAATTAGCTTCAATTTTACCAAAGCCTTTTCCATTATCTATATTTAAAGATAATTCGCTAGTAATAATATTATTATTGATTATTAAATTACCTTCCGATCTTAAGGCTATTAGTGCTGAATTAAGATCTAAACTGGCAAAAAACTTAAATGGTATTTTATCTCCATCTAACGATGCTTTTATATCTATTTGCTTTAATGTTAAAGGCTTTTTGCTAGAATCTTTATTGGCTATCCTGACAATACCATCGCTTACTCTAATTTGGCTAATTTTTAGAGCATATTTAGCTTTTGTTTTTGCTGATTCTGAAGTAACAGATTTGCTTTTGTCTTTAGCAGCAGGAGAACTTTGTTTTTCATTATTTGCTAAATTAATAACTGGATGTGTTATATTTATAGCAGAAATTTCAATTTTGTTTTTTAATAATGACAATAATTTTAATTGTAAATCAATAGATTTTACATGAATACTAAGATCAGCTTTATTTCCTACAGCAACATCATCAACTCTAAAAGCAAAATCTGGTATAATATTCAAATGAATATCGCCCTTAATTGCAATATCCATTCCCGTTTTATCTTGAAGTAATTTTACTATTTGTGGTTTATAACTATTAATAGTAAGAAATTTTGGTACAAGCCATAAAGTAGCTAAAATACAAAAAATAACCGCCGTAATTATAGCTAATATTCTTCTCATAATCAAAAACCCTTATATAAGAAATTTAACTACAGCTTTTAAATAATTAAGAGTAGTTACAACCAAAAAAATATAAAACTTATATTATGATAGTGGATCTTATCTATTTAACATCTCACGGAGCTCTTTACCAGCACGAAAATATAAAGAGTTACGCTCATTAAGCTCAACAACTTCATTAGTTCTTGGATTACGTGCCTTACGCGCACGTCTTTTTCTTAAAGAAAACGCACCAAAGCCTCTAATCTCTACTCTCTGTCCTTTGACTATACCATGTGATATTTCAGAAAAAATAAGCGTAACGATTTGACTTATATTTTTCTTATCCATATCAGGAAATCTTTTCATCAAAGCTTTTAGTAATTCAGATTTCGTCACAATTATTTACTCCTAAAACATATATTATTTTGTTTCTAATAATGACGGCTTCCACAGTGCTACTATACCGCCACCATTATTTAAATTAGCCCAATAATTATTTTTAGAAGAAAATAAAGAAATGTTTTTCCAAAATCCACTCTTATCTTCTTCTAAATTATAAGTTCTAATCTTAAGCTTATTACTTATTTTAGCACTATTTACTAGCCAATTTATAGCCGTTTCATAATCACCAATTTCATCAACAAGATGTTTTGATACGGCATCTTCACCCATATATATTTTACCATCTGCAATTGATTTAACATAATCTTTAGATAATCCTCTTGCAGAAGCAACCATATTAATAAAAATATTTCCAGCCTTATCTATATCTTGTTGTAAATAATTACTTACCTTAGGTGTCATTTTTTCAAAAGGAGAAGGAGATCCTTTTAATTCACTAGTTTTAATAGTTATCATATTAATACCAAGTTTTTTAACAAGATCGGTAACTTCAGCTGTTTGTAATAACACTCCTATAGATCCAGTAATAGTTCCGCTATATGCAACTACATGATTGGCTGCCATAGCAACCATATAACCACCAGAGGTAGCCAAACTTCCCATAGTTGATACAACAGGTTTTTTAGCAGAAATTTGTTTAATAACTCTATATAAAGATTCTCCTCCAACAATAGTACCACCTGGGCTATCAACATGAACAATCAGAGCTTTAACTTTATTATCGTCTCTAATATTACGAAGAGCCTTTAGCCTAAAACTATCATCAGAAATAAAACCTTCTATAGCAACATAGGCGACATGATCACCAGCCGATCCCATTCCACTATCTTTTGAAGCAATGGCTAGGGCAAGAAAGAATAGAGCTATCAACGCAATATTACGCCATTTAGCTAATTTTTTCTTCAATCTTGCCCTGTCTATAAAATCATCCGATAAATTTGCCATATCTTAAGAATTATAGATTAAATTATTTTGTATCTTCAGAATTAGAAGACTTCGCATTAGAGCTTTCCAAAGCCGCACCAAGAATATCTCCAAGGCTTGCACCAGCATAAGTAGAACCATATTCAGCTATAGCTTTTTTCTGTTCTGCAACTTCTAAAGCTTTGATTGATAATCCTACCACAGACTTGTTTTTATCTAAAGAGATAATTTTAGCGTCAACTTTATCACCAATTGCAAAACGATCTGAACGTTGATCTACTCTATCTCTTGCTAAGTCAGCACGTTTAATGAAACTCTTAATTGCCTCATTAATCGTAACCTCGATTCCCTCTTCTTTAACATCAGATACAACGCAAGTTACTTGAGAACCTTTTTTCAAGCCTTCAAATAATTTTTGTTTAGGATCATCTTGTTTTTGTTTTACTCCAAGAGAGATACGCTCTTTACCAGGCTCAATACCTAATACTTTTACTTCAATTTCTTGACCAACAGAATATTTCTTAATTTCTTCCTCAGGGCTACCGTCCCAAACTAAATCTGAAATATGAACTAATCCATCAACATTGCTGCTTAATCCAACAAATAAACCAAAATCAACCATATTTTTGATTTCACCTTTTACTACAGAACCAACTGGATATTCATTAGCAAATTTTTCCCAAGGATTATCATCACATTGCTTCATTCCTAAGCTAATACGATGTTTATTTGGATCGATTTCAAGAATCATAACTTTAACTTCTTGACCTGGGGCTAAAAACTTACTTGGATGAGCGTTAGTTTTAGTCCAACTAATCTCAGAAACGTGTACCAATCCTTCGATTCCAGACTCAATTTCTACAAACGCACCGTAATCTGTAATATTAGTTACAACGCCTTTATGAATAGATCCTTTAGGGAATCTTTCTGAAATTCCTTCCCATGGATTTCCTTCTAATTGTTTCATTCCCAAAGAAATACGTTTAGTATCGTCATTGAATTTTATTACTTTAACTTTTACTTTTTGTCCTAAGCTTAACACTTCAGAAGGATGCGTGATTCTTCTCCATGAAATATCTGTAACGTGTAATAAGCCATCAACACTTCCTAAATCAATGAAAGCTCCGTAATCTGTAATATTTTTAACAATACCGTCCAATACCATGCCTTCTGAAATTTTTGATAACATTTCAGAACGCTCTTCTCTTCTTGATTCTTCTAATATAGAACGTCTTGATACTACTACGTTACCTTGCTTACTATCCATTTTTAATATTTGGAATGGTTGCGCAATATTCATCAAAGGAGCTATATCTTTTACTGGACGAATATCAACCTGACTTCCTGGTAAGAAAGCAATAACTCCTTCTATATCAACAGTAAAGCCACCTTTAACTCTACCAAATATAGTACCGTTAACAATATCGCCATCTTTGTAGTTTGATTCTAAATTCTTCCAAGCTCTTTGACGTATCGCTTTTTCATAACTTATAACCGCTTCACCATTAGAGTTTTCTAATCTTTCTAAATATACATCTATATTATCAGCAACTTTAACGCCTAATTCACCTTTGCCATTAGAAAATTCTTTTAATGCAATTCTACCTTCTGTTTTTAATCCAATATCTACAACTACGATATCATTTTCTATACGAATAACTCGACCACTTACAACTGTGCCTTCTTGTTTTTCACTTTTTATAAATTCTTCAAATAACTCTGCGAAGTTTTCACCAGTTGAATATGATTCTGAAAGATTTGCGGTTCTAAAGTTAGCCATAATAGTATTATTCTCAATTTTAAATTTAAGGGTTGAACAAAAATTAATTAATATCTAATAATTTAGATATTAATGTTAAGTAATTGACTTCTAGGAAATATTAAGTAAACCAATTAACTTTAGGTTCTTAACTTATTTTAGATTCTATAGTATTAATAATACTATTAAATGCCTCATCAACCGTCATGAGAGTAGTATCTATAAAAAAAGCATCATCTGCTCTCTTTAAAGGTGCAGCAGCACGCCTACTGTCTCTCTCATCACGACGCTTAAGGTCGTCAAATACGTCTTGGTATATAATAGAATTTTCTTTGTCTTGCAACTGTTTATATCGTCTTTTTGCCCTTACTTCTATATCGGCCTCTATATAAAACTTAAAATCCGCATTTGGACATATAACCGTTCCTATGTCTCGTCCGTCTAAAACCGCACCTTCCTTACTATTGGCTATATTACGCTGGAATTCTATTAAAGCCTCTCTGACCTTTGGATTGGAGGCAACAATTGATGCTGCCATTCCTACATTCTCGCCATATAAATCTTCAGTTTCTATATCTTTGATTGATATAGATTTTGCAAATTTAGCCGCAGTTTCTTCATCGTATGGATTAATGTTTAAATCTAACATTTTCTTACCTAATGCACGATATATAGTTCCCGTATCCAGATATTTCAGTCCATAATGCTTTGCAACCATCTTTGCTAATGTACCTTTCCCTGAAGCGGCAGGTCCATCAATAGCAATCAAAATTCTTCTGTTTTTCATAAAAATAAGTTGATTATTTGATCATCATTTATAAATCATGCAAGCTTAATATTAGCATTCATTTTTTTCATCAATTTTATAAAATTAGGAAAGCTAGTATCTATCATATTTACGTCATCAACCTTTATCGGATTTTCAGCAACCAATCCAAGAACTAAAAATGTCATTGCAATTCTATGATCCATATGGGTTTTTATTTTCACACCTCCAGCAACACAGACATTACCAACTACCACTAAATCATCTCCTTCAACCTTCGCATAAACTCCGCATTCAACTAAAGAATTAGCTGTTACGTCAAGTCTATTACTTTCCTTAACTCTAAGCTCTGCTAAGCCCCTCATTATAGTCTTTCCTTTTGCAACAGCGGCAGCAACACTAAGAATTGGGTATTCATCTATCATAGATGGAGCGCGCTCTTGTGGCACAGTTACTCCAGTTAATTGACTATATGAAACTTTTATATCAGCAACATCTTCACCAGAAACAACTCTTAAATTGATGAATTCAATATTTGCACCCATCTCCTTTAATGTAATATATAGTCCAATTCGATGAGGATTAATGCAAACATTCTTAACTATAACTTTTGACTCAGGCACTATTAATGCTGCAACCACTAAAAATGCAGCGGATGAAGGATCTCCAGGCACTTCTATAATTTTTGCATGCAACTCTGGTCGCCCTTCTAAAGTAATTTTAACCTTACCATCTTCTAAATTATCTGTAACTATATTAGCTCCAAGACCTTTTAACATTTTTTCTGTATGATCTCGAGTAGCATGATTTTCTATTACTACAGTCTTTCCTGTGCTATTTAGTCCAGCTAATAAAATAGCAGATTTTACTTGTGCTGAAGCTATTTTAGATTCAAAAAACAAATTTGCTAAATTTGGATTACCCTTCAACGATATAGGCAACTTACAACCTTCTTGTTGTTTTTCTACGGTAACTCCCATTGATTTTAATGGATCTACAATCCTAGCCATAGGACGAGATTTTAAACTTTGATCTCCAGTAAAACTAGTTACAAAAGGATAGCTTGCAACCAACCCCATGAGCAACCTAACTCCAGTTCCAGTATTACCCATATCAATTATATTATCAGGAGCTAATAACCCTCCGACTCCAACTCCTCCAACTTTCCAAGTAGAATTTAGTTTTTTCTTAATAGAAACACCCATCGCCTGCAAAGCATTTTTTGTCGCCATTATATCTTCTGCTTCAAGTAGTCCCTTAATAATAATAGACCCTTTTACCTGAGAGCCTATAATTAACGCCCTATGCGAAATAGACTTATCTCCTGGAACAGAAACAATTCCATTTAATTTAGTTGAAAAACTTGCTGAGGCAGAACGAGGAGAGATTGCATGATTTGTCAATTTTAGATCTCCTAATCTAGAATTTTCTGCCATAGGCCTACAAACATACCCTGCTTCTCAGGCTTATTTTCTTGAACTTGCTCAACATATTCTTCTTCATTGGAATTTTCATCACTACGAGTTTTCTTGTTTTTATTTGGTTTATTATTTTTATGTTTCTCACGTCTTCTTGAATTATCTTTATTTAAGGAATCATCGGAAGCATCTGAATCATTATTATTACTGCTTGGCTCAACCTCTTTATGTACTATATCAGAGTTTTTTGATCTAATTCTTTCAATCCTAAAACTATCAATGCCTATATTATCATCTTGATTAATAATAATTTTTATACCATGATGCTCTTCAAGAGAAGTAATTTTACTTCTTTTATAATTTAATAAATACATTCCAACTTCTAAAGGAAGATATATTTGCAAGTGCTCTTTTTCTTTTAGATATGAAATTTCATGTTCTATAGCTCTTAAAACATTCACCGCAACAGAACTGGCATCTTTTATAAAGCCAACCCCACTACAACAAGGACATACTACCGTATTTAGCTCTATAAAACTTGGATTAAGCCTTTGCCTTGACATTTCTAACAAGCCAAAACTACTAATTCTGCCAATTTGAATTTTAGCACGATCTGTCATGAATGCTTGTTTTAGTTCTCTTTCAACATTCTTTTTATTACGCAAGTCAACCATGTCAATAAAGTCGATAACTATAAGACCTGATAAATTTCTTAGCCTTAATTGCCTTGCTATTTCACGCGCTGCCTCAAGATTAGTATTGGTAGCAGTATCCTCAACATTTCTTGTATTAGTTAATCTTCCTGAATTGACATCTATTGAAATTAACGCCTCAGTTGGCATAATTACTATAGATCCTCCAGAAGCTAGAGGAACTTGTTGCAAGTATAAAGATGCGATCTGTTCCTCAACTCGATATCTGCTAAAAATAGGAACTTTATTTTTATAGTGCTTAATCTTATTTGCCTGTTCTGGCATTACCTCTTTAACAAACGATCTAGCATTTTTAAATGCCTCTTCTCCTTCAATCAACAACTCACTAATATCTTCATCATACCAA
>CAZTUN010000006.1:9649-37286 GCA_964616845.1 uncultured Rickettsiales bacterium
TTAAGGTACGTTTTACTATATCACCTTCAATATGCACAAAAGCTGGAGCGGTTGATTGCAGAGTTTCTTGTCTTATATGATTCCACAAATTAACTAAATAATTATAATCTTGCCTAATTTGATCGGCAGTCTTTCCTGCGCCAGCAGTACGGACAATAATACCTGTCTCTTCAGGAATATTAAGTTGCCTTATTATTTGTTTTAATCTTTTTCTATCTTCAAAACTACCAATCCTTCTTGATACGCCGCCTTTTCGCAATGAATTTGGCATCAAAACACAGCATCTGCCCGCAAGAGATATAAAAGTTGTAAGAGAAGCACCTTTATTTCCTCTTTCTTCTTTCTCAACCTGAACTAAAATAATTTGATTTCTCTTAATAACTTCCTGAATCTTATACTTTCTATACAAATTAAGATCTGCCATTCTCTCGGCACTATCCAATTCGTCATCAGCAACATTTTCATTATTTGTACTCGCAGAAGCATCTGCCTCAACATCACTTTCGCTACTACCATCTTGAGCCTCATCATGCAAATCAGAAGGATTTCCATCTGAAGCAAAATTTTCAGAAGAATCAGTCTCTGCTAACTCTGGCTTCGCAGTCTCTTTATCATCTAGATCCTCATCATCAGAATCACGTGACTGCATTTTCCTTAAGTTAGCCAATAATTCTTCTTTATCAGAAACAGGAATATTATAATAATCAGGATGAATTTCTGAAAAAGGAAGAAATCCATGCTTTTCTCCACCATAATCAACAAAGGCTGCTTGCAAAGAAGGTTCCACCCTTGTAACTTTAGCAAGATATATGTTCCCTTTTAGCTGTTCTTTGATCGCAGTTTGAGATTCGAATTCCTCCACTCGACCATTTTGCAACACCACAACTCGAGTTTCCTCGGTGTGAGAAGCATCTATTAAAATTCTTCTTACCATTTAAAAATAACTCCATTTCGATCTCTTTTATAGCAAAAACGCTAGGCATTCTTATAACCATAACGTCAAAGACCCTAACCGCCAGCGAACACGCCATAAGTGCTATAAAAAATAAATCAGACTGTTCAACGTAATTCATTTACGAACCACTATTTAAAATTTCTAAGATATCAAGAAACCCAACTAACGAGATAACTAAAAAATCACCTTCAAATTCTGAATCAGAAAATAGGTCTCAATATCACAGTATACAAACAAAAATCTTTACACAAACCATAAACAAATCTATCTGTTGCTTATCGGCATCTTTAGATATACACATAACCGCAATGAAAATAAACATAATTTTTGCTTAATTTAATCGTGCATCGTAGAAGTATAACTGTAACATTATTGATAATTATCCTTTTATTGCCTTACAATAAGGTCAAGGCAGCCACTTTGCTACATGAATACTCTGTTAAAGATAATGCAAATTATACAAGAATCTCTCTTAATTTAGATTCTTCACCAAAATACAAAATTTTTACTTTATCCTCTCCTCCACGAATAGTAATTGACCTTTTCAATACGTCAGTACCGCATGAATTGAGCAATCACTCGGATAAGCTAATTATAAATGGAATGCGTTATTCCTCTACTAATGCTCATGATTTAAGGGTTGTATTCGAGCCAAATAACAATATAAAAATTAAAAAAACATCCCTAGTTGAATTAAATAAGGAAAAAAAATCTCTCATAATCGACATAGTAACAACATCGAAATATAAAAATATTTCTATTGCCACACCACATCCAATACCTCATTTAAAGCAACGTCCTAAACCTATAGTTATAATTGACGCAGGTCACGGAGGTCATGATCCAGGTGCGAAAGGAAAGTCCGCTAAAGAAGAAAAATTTATAACTTTATCATATGCTAAAGCCTTAAAGAAGGCGTTGACCGAAA
This sequence comes from uncultured Rickettsiales bacterium, assembly GCA_964616845.1. Lineage (GTDB taxonomy): Bacteria > Pseudomonadota > Alphaproteobacteria > Rickettsiales > UBA6187 > CAYZBM01. The sequence goes on from CAZTUN010000006.1 coordinate 11,533, forward strand.
ATTATGCCTATGATGTATATATGACAAGAGATCAAGATAATTATGTTGATTTAAAAGAAAGAGTAAAAATATCTGAAGATAAAAAAGCGGATCTTTTCATATCCTTACATGCCGATTCTCATAACGATAAATCTATTCAAGGTTTATCTGTATATACACTTTCAGAAACAGCATCAGATAAAGAGGCTGCAGCTTTAGCAGAAAATGCAAATAGTTCTGGTATTATTGGAACTGTAAAAATAGAAACCAAAACAAGCGAGATAACTCCGCTACTTGTTGATATGGTACAGCGAGAAAAGAAAAATCAATCAGCTACTTTTGCGGAAATACTAGTTAAGCAACTACAAGCTCAAGTTTCTTTATTGCCAAATACTCATCGCTTTGCTGGCTTTAAAGTACTAACTAGCCCTTCTGTTCCCTCTGTGTTAATAGAGCTTGGTTATTTATCTAACGATAATGAACAAAAATTACTCGCAACATCAGCTTATCGCAAGAAAATGATTTCCGCAATTAACAAAGCTATTGAAATTTATTTTCAAAATTATGCAAAAGAATAATATTAAACTTTATAATCTTCCTATTGTTTTTTAAAGCAAATATCTTACACCATAGAAGAATTAATTTAATTATATCCTCATTAATTATTATTTTTTATTGTCTATAATCATAAAATAAGTTTATATTGAGGCAAGATCTGCCATGCTTTATTTTTAATTTATCTTGGCATTATTTGATGTTCCAAATGGCTAACGCCAAAACCGCATAGATTTTATTATGAAACTAGCAAAATTACTTGCAATATTATTTATCTCTTTATCTTTTCTAATATTAACAGTTATATTTGGAGTTGCTATAATAGTTTATCATTATAGCCATGACTTACCTGATTATACCCAACTATCAAAATATGATCCTCCTACAATTACAAGACTATACGCTGCTAACGGAAGAATGCTAGCCGAATATGCAGAAGAGAAGCGCCTTTATATACCAATAGACGCTATCCCAAAAAGAGTTATTCATGCTTTTATTTCAGCAGAAGATAAGAATTTCTATGTTAATTCTGGCGTTGATTTTATGAGCATATTTCGTGCAGCTATAAATAACGCCGCAAACTATGGTAGTCGTCACGGTCTTTCTGGAGGCTCTACCATAACTCAACAGGTTGTAAAGAATTTCTTACTAAGCAATGAAAGATCTATAAAACGTAAAGTTCGCGAAGCAATATTATCTTTTAGAATTACAAAAGCATTTTCAAAAGACCGCATACTGGAATTATATTTAAATCAAATATATCTTGGTAATCACTCTTATGGCGTTGCAGCAGCGGCTCTTAATTATTTTAATAAATCCATAGGAGAATTAACTGTAGAAGAAGCCGCAATGTTAGCAGCTCTACCTAAAGCTCCTAGCAGTATAGATCCTTGGCATTATTATGACAGAGCCCTTGAAAGACGCAATTGGGTAATCGATAGAATGGAAGAAGAAGGATATATAACTGATAGTCAAGCAAAGATTGCTCAAAAAACTCCTATAAAATTAGCAACTATGCCTAAAATAGAATTAGTTAATCCTGAATTTTTTACAGATAGTGTCAAACAACAATTAATTAATAAATACGGAGAAGCCGCCGTTACAAGACAAGGATTTGCTGTTCATACTACACTAGATCCTGTTTTACAAAAATATGCTGAAGATGCTTTGCTTGCAGGAGTAGTAGAATATGATCACCGACATGGTTGGCGCGGACCTATAAAACATATAGACATCTCTGCTACTAAAGATTGGCAAGAGAAATTCTTTACACTCCCTACTCCTGCTAATATCGGCATATGGAAACTGGCAATAGTAACTAAAATAACAAATAATAATGCTAAAATCTTACTTAGAGACAAAACCCAAGGTGATATTGCTTTAAAGAATATGTCTTGGGCAAGAAAATTTATAAGAAGAAATTCTATTGGTTCTCCTGTTAAGAAAGTATCCGATGTATTAAAAATTGGCGATGTAATTGCTGTATCTAAGGTTGGCAATAGCGGTAATAGCTTTGCCTTAGAGCAAATTCCTCAAATTAATGGAGCAATCGTAGCTCTTGATCCACAAAATGGCAACGTCAAGGCTATGGTTGGAGGGTATTATTATGGAGGAAGCCAGTTCAATCGAGCTACTCAGGCACTTCGTCAGCCAGGATCTTCTTTTAAACCTTTTGTTTATTTAACTGCTTTAGAAAATGGCTTTGCTCCCAATAGTATTATAAATGACCAAGAAATGCATTTAAGCCAAGGTAATAACCAATTATGGGTACCTAAAAATCATACTGGTGAATATTATGGACCTACTCCTTTACGTGTTGGTGTAGAACAATCTTTAAATGCCATGACTGTTCGTCTCTCTCAATTAGTTGGAATAGATAAAGTCTCAGAAACTACTAAACGATTTGGTATTAGCGACAATCCTCCTCGTAACCTTGCTATGGTTCTTGGTGCGGCGGAAACTACGCTACTTAGAATGGTTACTGGTTATGCCATGATACTAAATGGTGGCAAGCAAATTTATCCTACTTTAATCGAAAGAATCCAAGATCGCAAAGGTCATACTATATATAGAAGTGATAATAGGGATTGTATAAAATGCAACTATCTTGGCGCAGACTTTTCTAAAATTGACATAGAAGAACTAAACAAACCTCCAGTTATAAGCGATGCACGAAAAAGTATAGCCGATGAAATAGCTGCATATCAAACAGTGTCAATACTTGAAGGAGTAGTCCAGCGAGGGACAGCTCATAAAGCGGTAAGCTTAAATCATACTATAGCAGGTAAAACTGGAACAACTAATGATAGTTTTGATGCTTGGTTTATTGGTTTCACTCCAAATTTGGTTGTTGGAGTATTTACTGGTTTTGATGAGCCAGCAAGCCTTGGTAAGCATGAATATGGAGCAACTGTATCCCTGCCAATTTGGATCAACTTCATGGAAAAAGCCTTAGCAAACCAGCCAGATATACCTTTCCGCAAACCAAACGGAATAAAACTTGTTAAAATTGATATAAAAACAGGTAACCCTCCTACTCCAGATAGTCAAGCAAAAAACATTATATTTGAGGCATTTAGAGCAGGAACGCCAACTAATGCACGCAGTGCTGAATCTATTTCTTATTCTACAAATAATTCTAACTCTAGTGAATCTCTTAAAGAAAAAGAAGATAATCAAGAATTACCCTATAATAAGGATAATCTTAGCAATAGCTTGCAAATTCCATCAGAAAATAATACAAATAGCCCATCTTCAAATGATACAGATGGCATATATTAAACGTTGTTACTATGAAAATTGAAATTGAAAATATTGTTTCCGATATTAGAACAAAATTAGACTTAATTGCGAGGTATCTTTGATATTGAGAAGTCTTCTTCTCGCCTAGCCGAATTAAACTTACTTTGCGAGGATTCCAATTTATGGAATGATAATAAAAAAGCGCAGACTTTATTAAAAGAACGTAATTTCTTAAATAACTCTCTAAGTAATTATAACTCTATGTTATCCACTCTTGAAGAAAACATAGAATTATTATTAATGAGCGAGCAAGATAATGACGAGAAAAATATCTTAGAGTGCGAAGAGCTAATCAAGAATTTACATACAGATGTAAAATTAAAATGTACAGAATGTTTATTTTCTGGGAAAGCCGATAGTAATGACTGCTTCTTAGAAATAAATGCTGGTGCTGGAGGTACTGAATCTCAAGACTGGGCAGAAATGCTACTTAGAATGTATATGAGATGGGCAACAAAGCATGGCTTTAAGGTAGAAAATGTTCACTGTTTAAATGGTGAAGAAGCTGGAATAAAATCTGCCACTATAAAAATATCTGGTCATAATGCCTACGGCTGGACTAAAACTGAAAGTGGCGTTCACCGTTTAGTACGAATATCGCCTTTTGATAGCAATGCCAAACGGCACACTTCTTTTGCTAGCGTATGGGTTTATCCTTTAGTTGATGACTCTATTGATATAGTTATTGAAGAAAAAGACTTGCGAGTTGATACTTTTAGAGCATCAGGTGCTGGAGGACAGCATGTTAATAAAACAGATAGTGCAATTCGCATTACTCACATACCAACAAACATTGTGGTACAATGCCAGACTAACCGCTCGCAGCATCGTAATAGAGCTGAAGCGTTAGATATGTTGAAAGCACGGCTTTATGAACTTGAGCTACAAAAACAAGAAGAAGAAAAAAACAAGGCTAATGAACAAAAAACAGATATTGGCTGGGGGCATCAAATTCGCTCTTATGTTTTGCAACCCTATCAACTTGTAAAAGACCTAAGAACAGAGTATCAATCTCCTTCTCCTGCTGACGTTCTTGACGGAAATCTTGATGATTTTATTATGGCAAGCCTTGCAAAAAAATTAGGCTAATTTTAGTCAATCAAAAAAAGAACTCCGCAGAGTTTTAAATCTGCGGAGCCAAATAGATTAATCATTTTTTACAGTTACTTATACAGATGCTTTATTAAAATCAGCAGCAATATAGTATCAGTAAATGTCAGGTTAGTCCCTAACACACCAGCCGTTACCAGTAGCGGGCTTATAAAGTGCATAATAACAAATGTTATCAGCACTAGAACAAGACCCAGAACTGTTAACGAACCAATATGTTCTAGGCTAATTTTCTTTAGATCTAACATATAACCATCTCCGTTGTTGTGGTTAATTAATCTTACAAGTATATTATAGCATATCTAACGTAGTTATTAATCATTAATCTTTAATAAGTTTATGATTTATAACGATTTTCGCCTTGACAATGCGTTATTGCGCAAAATATACGTATATTTATATATTTTTTATCCTATTGTGATTTTGAAGAATTTTATTATGACAGAACAATTCTCTAATTTAAGGATTGGAACAAGAGCAAGTAAATTAGCCCTTTTCCAAGCTAACCTAGTTAAAAACAATTTGCTAAATCATTATCCTAATTTAAAGGTAGAAATTATTCCCATTATCACCTCTGGAGATAAAATATTAGATAAAAATCTTTATGAAATTGGTGGAAAAGGATTGTTTACAAAAGAACTAGAAGAAATGTTAGACAATAATAAGATAGATATTGCTGTCCATTCTATGAAAGACATGTTGCCAATATTATCGCACAATCATGAAATAGGCGCAGTTCTTGAAAGAGAAAACCCTCAAGATGTACTTATCTCTTTAAAGTATAAATCTATTTTAGATTTACCACAAAATGCCAAAGTTGGAACATCATCTCCACGAAGAGCAGCGCAGATATTAAATATTAGACCAGACATCAACATATGTATGTTTAGAGGAAATGTACCTACACGCATTAACAAGCTCAAAGAACAAGATATTGATGCTACAATACTAGCAATGGCTGGAATAAATAGACTTGATTTATTTGATAAAGAAATAATGCATCCAATTTCTACGGAAGATCTGATTCCAGCAATTGCTCAAGGTGCAATCGCAATAGAAAATCTTTCTACTAACCATAATATAAAAGCTATAATTAATTGCTTAAATCATAGGCAAACGCAAATTTGTGTTACAGCTGAAAGAATTTTTCTCAGCAGCTTTACTACAGCATCTTGTAAAACTCCAATCGCTGCATTTGCACGTTATAGTAAAGATAAAAATATCTCATTTAGTTATTATATAGCTAACTCAAATAACAATCTGTTATATAAAGATACTATAACTTGTTCGGAAGATAATATTAATCAAACAATCATCAATTTAGTTAAATCATTATCAATAAAGTAATTTGTGATGTCACCTACACTGATCATAACAAGACCTTTAGAAGAATCTAATCAAACAGTAACCTCATTATCTGCAATAGGTTATGATTGTCTAATTGAGCCAATCTTATCTTTTTCCGTAAGAACAAATTCTAAATCTCAAGTAATAAAGTCGCTAAAGGAAAATTTATCAGCTATTATTATAACCAGCAAAAGAGCATTATTTACTCTAGTTAAATTTTCTATAAATTTTGAGCTTCCTATTATAATAGTTGGACAAGAAAATGCTCTCTACGCAAAAAAGAATGGCTTTAGCAACATTATTAATATTAGCCAAGACAGCATAGAGTTAGTTAATTTCATTATTTCTAATTATAATACTAAAGGCACTAATTTTTTATATCTTTCTGCTGCAAAAGTAAGCGGCAATATCAAAGAAAATTTGATCTTAGCTGGATATAACATTAAACGTCTTCCAATCTATGAAATGACCGCATCTAAAGAATTATCTCAACAAACAATTAACAAAATCTTGAGTCAGCAAATCCATGGCATATTATTTTATTCTCAACGAACTGCAAAAATATTTATAAATCTTTTAATAAAACACAAGCTTATAAGTTACTGTAAGTTAATTAATATTTACTGCCTAAGTTCTAATATTGCTAAAGAATTTGATAATAATTATTTTTTAAAAATAAAATACTGCAAGTTTCCTAATCACAGCTCTATGCTTGAATTAATAAACAGCTAGTATTATGCTTATACCACTAATTCTACTCGACTATGTAAGATCGATAAGGCTATGTTATCATGAATGATATAAAAAATATTTCCCCACAGGAAAATTCTAATCTATCTGCTGCTAAGCAAAAAAATAGTAGGATATTTTTGCTATTTTCTCTTACTGGCTGGTTAATTGCTTTGAGTACATTTTTTATACTTAAAAATTATCCCCAATATCTCTGTAAAAACAATAACTTAGTTGCACACTCTAACGTAGATAATAATTCAAATCATCCTATATCTCCTAACAATAATTCAATTATTGCCAAACCATCGATATCGCCTTTAAAGCAAATTGTTTCCGCAGTTAATCAAGAAAAAGAAGATCAACATAATCATTCCGATGATTCCATTGCTATGGTTGATAAATTCTCAAAAACTGATAATCTAAATTTTCACTTACTTCTTACTGTAATGAGTATTAATGATCTTGCCAGCAAGAATAAAAATTTTGATCCTGAATTAAGAAAATTATTAATCATAGGTAAAAAGTACCCAACTATTTTTCCTGAAATAAAAAAATTAGAAAATTTTTCCCAATCTGGTGTATTTACTTTAAAACAATTGCAAGATCAGTTTGATTTATTATCATCGCAAATAACCAAACAAGAATTAGTTCAAAAAAGAGACAATAAAGTAACAGCAACTCTAATCTCTTATTTATCTAAAGTAATTGACATCAAAAAGATTGATCCTTCTTCTACTGGAGAAGATAGTATATCTATACTAAGTCGTAGCTATTGGTTAATACATAACGGCAATATTGATTCTGCTATAAATGAACTTAATAAGTTACCTAATAGTCAAAAGGAAATTATAAAAAATTGGTTAATCTCAGCTCAAAACTATACAGAATACAACAAAACTATTAATACAATCTTTGAATATACCAAGTTATTAGTATATAATTTACCTGAGTAGATTTTAAAGTATATGTAACCTTAGGATTTGATTTTATAATTTAGAATAATAGGTTATTTAATGTTCCGCCTTTTATCATTTTTGTTGTTTTTAATTATTATAGCTACTTTATGTACTTGGTTATTAAAAAATGACGGTTCTGTTGTAGTAGAATGGTTTGGTTATCGCATACAAACTTCTACATCTTTTGCTATTCTTAGCGCATCAGTGATGTTGTTATTCATGGTTGCTTTATCTCAATTTTCAATATGGATTCTCGGTACTCCAAGACGTTATAAGCGTAAGCAACAAGAGAAAAAACGCTTATCAGGCTTTGCTGCTCTAACAAGAGGTCTTGCGGCTATTGCCGCTGGAGATTCTAAGAATGCTCTAAAGTTTAGTAAAAAAGCTCAAAATTATTTGGGAACTAACTCTCTAACTAACATACTTTCAGCTCAAAGTGCTCAATTATCTGGCGATAATAAAAAAGCAACTGAGCACTATAATGCTTTAATGGCGGACAAAGAAACAGAAATAATCGCTATTAAAGGATTATTGATCCAAGCATATAAAGACAATGATGTAAGTAAGGCAATATTCTTAGCTCAAAAAGCTTTAAGCGTAAATCCAGATACCCCTTGGGCAATATTATCACTAGTTGAATTATATAAATCTTCTGGTCAATGGTTTGAGGCCAGCCAAATTATAAGAAAAGCATTAAAGAATAATTTAATTGGTGATGTAACTGGGAATCGTACACTAGCTGTGATTGAATTAATTAATGCACGTAATAATCTTGAAGTTGCAAATTATAGCTTAGCTGAAGATAATATTACAAAGTCTCTTGAATATTTGCCAGATTTTGTACCTGCCATATTAACAAAAGCAAAATTTTTTAGTTTAAGTAACAATATTCCCAAAGCATTAAAATTATTATCCTCTAATTGGAAAAGAACCTCTCATCCTGATATTTTAAATTATTATCTAGAACTACTTGCTAATGAACCTGTTGATAAATTAATTGCCAAATTAAATAAACTTTTGTCTATCCACCCTCATAATCAGGCAGCTCATCTAATTGCAGCACGTATATTTCTTAAAATAAATGATCTTGGCAATGCACGTGATCATATAGATACTGCTCTTTCAATAAATAAGACAAAAAACGCCTGCTTATTAATGGCAGAGGTACAAAGACAGCTTAACTCAGATTCTGATACTATAACAAGCTGGCTAACTGTTGCAGAAACAGCTGAAAAAGATCAGTGCTGGCATTGTACTTCTTGTCATTCCAATTATTCAGAATGGAATAGTAATTGCAATAACTGCAATGCTTTTGATAGTTTAGTTTTTGGTTATCCTGCGGATATTAGCCAATTTTCCACACATCAGCTTAATAAACTTGCTCAAGAAATTATCTAATCGCTCTATTAGTTTATATTATTATATATTGTTAGATGCTTTTCTTCTGGCATAAAATTATTTTATCACTATATAATATTTTGCGTCTTAATCGATTATGGAACAAGCTCTTATGTGTGGAATTATTGGTATTATTGGGAAAAATGAAGTAGCTCCATTATTGTTAAGTGGTCTAAAACGCTTAGAGTATCGTGGCTATGATTCAGCAGGAATTGCTACTTTAAATAATGGAAAATTATTTTGTTCTAAGGCAAAAGGCAAGCTAAGCGAATTAGAAAAAGAACTAAATAAAACTCCTCTCTTTGGTAATATAGGAATCGGTCATACGCGTTGGGCAACTCATGGATTGCCAACAGTTTTAAATGCACATCCTCATGTCACAGATAAGGTTGGGGTTATTCATAATGGTATAATTGAGAATTTTAAAATCTTACGCCAAGAATTAGAAAATAAAGGTTACGCCTTTAAAACTCAAACTGATACTGAGGTAATTCCTATCCTTATTCATAGTTTTCTTGATCAAGGCAATACTCCTCATCAAGCCGTATCAAAGACTCTTAAAAAATTAGAAGGAGCTTATGCTCTCGGTATCCTATTTACTGGAGAAGATAATTTATTAATTGCCGCACGCAAAGGCTCTCCTCTTGCAATAGGTTATGGCGACGGTGAAATGTATATTGCATCAGATGCCTATGCTTTAGCGCCCTTTACATCAAAAGTTACATATCTTCATGATGGTGACTGGGCAGAAATAACTCGCTCTGCTGTAACCATTTATGATGAAAATAATCGTATCGTTAATAGAGAAATTAAACCTATAAATCTTTCTTCCGATACTATAGGCAAAGGTAATTACGACCATTACATGCTAAAAGAAATCTATGAGCAACCAAGTGTAGTTGGTCAAACATTAAACGGTTTTTATAATCCATTAACAAAAGATATAAAATTACCAAATGTTAAATTTAACTTAAAAAAAATTGAGCATATAACTATTGTCGCCTGTGGAACTTCATATTATGCGGCATTGGTTGCTAAATACTGGCTAGAAGAAATTGCTCAAATTCCAACATCTATTGATATTGCATCAGAATTTCGTTACAGCAACCCTGTACTAGAAAAAAATGGACTAGCAATATTTATTTCACAATCTGGAGAAACAGCCGATACTTTAGCTGCGCTTCGTTACGCTAAAACCAAAAATCAGCATACTATGGCAATCGTCAATACTCCTGAAAGTTCCTTGGCTCGCGAAGCTGATAGCCATTTACTTACTTTAGCAGGTCCTGAAATTGGAGTAGCATCAACCAAAGCTTTTACTACTCAATTAGTTGCGCTTGCTTGTATTACTTTGCATATTGCTAAGGTAAAGAAAAAAATCTCCGAAAAGCAATTAAATGAATTATCTTATGCTCTTGCAGAAGTTCCTTCTCGTATAGTTGAAATATTAAATCACGATCAATCTCTTTATCAATTAGCAAAGGATATTGCTAATGCTCGAGATGTATTTTACATAGGCAGAGGCAGTTCTTATGCAATTGCTCTAGAAGGTGCTCTTAAATTAAAAGAAATATCATATATTCATGCTGAGGGAATTGCGGCTGGTGAACTCAAGCATGGACCTATTGCTCTAATTGATAATGATGTACCTGTAATAGTTATAGCTCCATATGATAAATTCTTTGAAAAAACAGCTTCAAATGTTCAGGAGGTTGCTGCGCGAGGAGGTAAGGTTATATTCTTAAGTGATAAAGACGGAATCATTCACCTTAACCATATTACTAATAATGCTATTGAAATTCCAAAGGTCAATCCATTTGTCACTCCTATACTATATGCACTACCTGTACAAATTCTAGCCTATCATGTCGCTGTAATAAAAGGAACAGATGTCGACCAACCAAGAAATTTAGCAAAGTCGGTTACGGTAGAGTAGTCTATTGACCTTGGTTTTATTATTGGCTTCATCATTGGTCTAGGAAAATGCCATCGTCCATTGGTATTGCGTATTTTGCTTATTGCTAAGTTTATGCTTTATGCTTTTATACTCCAATAAATCAAAAGGCTCTTTACCTTCATTGTTTCTTATGTCTAATCTAGCTCCATTATCAATAAGCATGCTATAAACTTTCTTTGCATGTTCTAAAGCAAGTAATGCAATAGGAGATGTAACATCATCTTTACAATATGTTTTTATATATTGATTAACACACGTCATAAATAGATGCAAAGGAGTATTACCATCATTATCTTGACAATTTACATCTGCATCATTTTTTAATAACAAATCTAAAATTCCGACTACCTTATTGACATGGCAGCTAAATAAATTCCGTACAACTAAATGAACAGGCTGAATTCCATCGCAAATAACATTTGTTTTTACCCCATTATCTAGTAATAAACTTAATACATTATCTTTAGGTAAAATTGAACTTTTATTGGTTTGTACTGCGGAAATAGCTCTAAATAACAACAATGGATTTATTTGCGACCCTTTTTTTATAAGCATCTGAGAACTAATTAAATCATTTCTTTCAATTGCAACATCCAAAGGTCGCCATAAATAACCTTTTTTCTCTTTAAAAATATTAACATCTGCTCCTTTTTCTAAAAGTAATTCTAAGATTTTATGCTTTAGAGGAACATCATTATCGCAATTTACTAAAAATATTAGAGGTGTATTGCCAAATTTATCTGGCAGGTTGACATCACTACCATTTTCAATAAGAAATTTTACTATTGAGTATTTAAAAGGATTATTATCCTTGGAAACTAAAGCATTATGTAGAGCCGTTCTATTATTAGCAAATTCTGCCGTTATCAAATTAGGAAACTGCTCAAGAATTATTTGTGCAAGTTGTCCCCTTCCTTTCCCAATTGCTTCTTTAAATAGCTCTTTACTATTACTTGCTGCTAAATCCTTATATCTAACATCTCCTGTAATATAAGAGAAATCGTTGTTCGTATAATCCAAAACAACATTATTACTTTCCTGACAATAATTTGTTCTTGGCAAAATATTTCCCAGCAATGAAGCTCCAGCATAAGGAATCATTCTAAATAAAATACTTCTCATCTTAAAATCGTCCATCTCTTAATAAAAAAATAAAAGGGGAAATCTAATTATATAGACCTCCCCTCTCTATTTTAATAAATATATAGAGATAAATTACTTTCTGTCACCAGTTAATCTTAATAAACTAATAAATAGATTAATAAAATCCATATATAAAGTAAGAGCACTAAAAATAGCAACTTGTGGCGTAGAACCAAAAACATAATATTGCTGTTTTATTCTTTGTGTATCATAAGCAGTTAACCCAGCAAAGATTATTACGCCAATTACAGAAACTGCAAAATTAAGTCCAGGACTTGCAAAAAATATGTTTACTATTGAAGCCAAAACCAATCCGATCAATCCCATGAACAAGAAAGTTCCCATAGCGGTTAAGTCTTTTTTAGTAGTGTATCCATATAAGCTAAGTGCAGCATATGTAGCACTAGTGATAAAAAATACTCTTATTATACTAGTTCCAGTATAAACCATAAATATAAAAGATAGCGATACACCCATAACCGCAGAAAATACAGCAAACCATATTTGCGCTTTATCAGGACTCATTGAACCAATTCGTGAAGATAAATACATAACAATAAAAAGAGGTGCCAAAGAAACTACCCAGCGTAGTGGAGTTGTATATATAAGACTCATCAAAGGCTCTGATGTAGACACACCAAAAGCAGCAACCGCCGTTATAACTAAAGCCATCGCCATATAATTATAAACTTTAACCATATAGGACCTTAATCCTACATCATAGTTAGACGTTACAGTAGTACTACTTACTGCACTTCCTTCTGAACCTAAGTTTCTATTAAAATTTCCATATCCCATATATTTAAACACCCTATTAAAGTTTTGCTTTCCCATTATATGATCTATAATGCGATTTATAGCTAGTATATTATATAATAGCTATACTTCAGGTTTCAAGAGTATATTTAAAAGATTATATTTATGAGTTTTCTTCAATTTTTATAACCCCATCAATTGCTTTTATATTAGTCACTGACTCTAGGTTAAGCGCATATTTGCTTGGTAGCGAAACAGTTACAACCTTCTCTTTTATCGGAAATATTATATTTATAGATATATTTGAGTTATTTACTAATTTTATATAATTCTTAAGTTTATTTGCAATTTCAGGACATGCTAATTCTATATTATAAGTAACTTTATGAGTTGATACTACTTCGTCAAATAATTCTAACTTATTTGCAACTATTCTTACTCCACCTTCATCTTTTCTTATATCCGCATTAATATATAATATATTTCCTGTTTCCAGTAAGTCATTGCTCTCAGCTAGAACATCTTCATCATATATTGATAATTCAAATATTCCTGTAGCATCTGATAAACTAACATTAGCAAATTTTCCTTTAGGTGAAGAACGCATTTTTTTTGCAATTACTACTCCTGCAAGTTTCACTTGTGAATATCCTTGCGGCAATTTATTTGTAAAATCTTGACATTGTATTATTGCAAGCTTCTCAATCATAGTTGTATAACTTGATAATGGGTGGGCATTTAGATAAAGTCCTATTGCACTAAATTCTTCTTGCAACCTTATCGTATTCTCCCAATCATCTATATTAGGTAACTGAGGAAATTTAGCTCCCACTCCTAATTTATCGAATAAACTAACCTGCACAGTTGTGTTCTTCTTTAATGAAGTTCCGCTATATTTTAGTATAGTCTCAATATTTTCGAATAATTGCTTGCGATTAGGATTTAATTTATCAAATGCACCGCTTTTTATTAGACTCTCCAACATTCTTTTATTAAGAAAAGCACTATCTAATCTTGATATAAAGTCAAATATTGATTTATATTCTCCATTATTCTTACGTTCTTCTTCAATTGCTTCAATTGCACTAACTCCAACATTCTTACATGCAGCTAAAGCATAACGTATTGCATATTTATTATTATCTATAATCTCTGGTAAAAAGTAAGCACCAGATTTATTGATATCAGGTGGCAATATTTGTATATTATGTTGTTTAATATCTTGAATAAAACTATTTATTTTATCTGTATCGCTAATTTCAAGATTCATTGAAGCAGCAAAAAATTCTACCTCAAAATTTGCTTTTAAATATGCCGTACGATAAGAAATTAGAGCGTAAGCTGCAGCATGAGATTTATTAAATCCATATCCTGCAAATTTTGCTACCAAATCAAATATATAACTTGCTTGCTCTTTATCTACTTTGTTGGCAATTGCTCCCTTAACAAAGGTTTCACGCTGTTTATCCATCTCTGCTGCAATTTTTTTACCCATTGCACGACGCAATAAATCTGCTCCACCAAGACTATATCCACCCATAATTTGAGCAATTTGCATAACTTGCTCTTGATAAATAATTACCCCATAAGTCTCTTTTAAAACCGACTCTAACATTGGATGCATATAATCTGGCGGCTCTATTCCATGTTTTCTTGCTATATAGGCTGGAATATTATCCATAGGACCTGGACGATATAGTGAAATAAGTGCAATAATATCATCAATAGTATCTGGCTTCATCTTTCTTAAGACATCGCGCATGCCACTACTTTCTAACTGAAATACACCAACAGACTTTCCTTCTCCTAACATCTGATAAGTTCTGCGATCATCTAGAGGAATTTTAGATATATCTATTTCTATCCCTCGTTTAGCAATAAACTGACATGCCTTAGCGATAACTGTTAAAGTTTTTAATCCTAAGAAGTCAAACTTAACCAATCCAGAACTTTCTGCATATTTCATTGCATAACCACAAACTGGCATTTCTGATCTAGGATCACGATAAACGGGAACTAATTCTTGTAGTGGTCTATCTGCTATAACAACGCCAGCAGCGTGAGTAGAGCAATGTCTATTTAGACCTTCTAATTTTAAAGCTATATCTATCAGCCTGCCTATTTCAGGATCGCTTTGTTGCATCTCTCTTAATGATTTATCCATATCTATAGCTTTTTGCAATGTAACTGGATCTATAGGGTTAAATGGTATCATTTTGCTTATTTTATCTACTTGAGCATAAGACATTTGCAAGACCCTACCAACATCTCTAATTACGGCTCTTGCTTGTAATTTTCCAAAAGTAATTATTTGTGCAACTTTATCGTTGCCATATTTACTTTGAACATATTTAATTACTTTCTCACGTTTTTCTTGGCAAAAATCAATATCAAAATCTGGCATAGAAATACGCTCAGGATTTAAGAATCTTTCAAATAGCAAGCCAAATCTTAAAGGATCTAGATCCGTTATTTCAAGAACCCACGCAACTAAAGATCCAGCACCAGATCCCCTACCTGGACCTACAGGAACTCCGTTACGCTTACTCCATCTTATAAAATCAGAAACGATTAAAAAATATCCTGGAAATTTCATATTGATAATAACTTCCAGCTCATATTCTAATCTTTCTCTATATGGTCTAGAAATTTCTGCTTTATCTTGTTCGGACATTTGTACTTTATACACATGCTCTTGCAATCTATTTTCTAAATATTGCCCAGATATATTTCTTAGTGCTTCGCCCTCATCTTCCCCATCTGTAGAATATCTAGGCAATATTGGCGAACGCTCTGGCGACATCACCGAACATCTTTGAGCTATGACTACTGTATTATTTATTGCCTCAGGTATATCTTCAAATAACTTCTTCATTTCCCGAGCAGATTTAAAGTAATGCTCAATATTTACTTTTCTACGATCTTGCTCTACAACATATCTACCACTTGCTATACATAACAAAGCATCATGGGCTTTATGTATATCTGGATCTGAAAAATATACATCATTTGTTGCAACAAGAGGAATATTATATTTATAGGCAAAATTAACAAAATCTAACTCAATTTTTTCTTCTTCTACTAGTCCGTGCCTCATCAATTCAATATATAATCTATCGCCAAAATGATCATAAAGTAATTTTAATAACTGTTCTGCAGCATCGTAATTGCCAGATAGTAAAAATCTACCTATAGAACCATATATCCCACCTGTTAGTAAAATTAGACCTTCGTTATTATCTAGAATATCTTGCAATTTTATATGAGGTTGCTCATTACCTGATGTTGCCAAGTATGAATTACTTACCAATTTTAATAAATTTAAATAACCTTGCTGATTTTTTGCCAATAATAAAATCTGATCATATATGATCTTTTCGTCCCTACCATTACTTATATCAACTGATATTATTGCTCCTATTATTGGTTTTACACCATTATTTACCGCAGCCAAAGAAAACTCTAAAGAGCCAAATAAATTAAAACTATCGGTAATTGCTACCGCTGGCATATCGTGCTTTTTGCACAATTTTATCATGTCGTATGGAGTAATAGCTCCTTCTGCTAAAGAATAAGAACTATGAACCCGCAAATGTATAAATTCAGCTTTCATAATAAAAGCCAATATAATAGATCAATTTATCTATACAAGATATTTGTCACTGCTTTTAAGTTATCGAGAATAGCCATTAGAATGGTTAGCCGTATTTTTTCCCACAGGATTTGGTTGAGCATATTCTCCTTCTGGTACTTTAGGCAGAGGAGATTTTGGGTCTCTTTTGCCTTGCATCTTACCATTTATAGCCTGTCTTATCGATGGATTTAACTGACTTATATCTGGAGATGCTTTAAGTATAGGCTTTTGTGGGGCGGCTCTTAACAATGGCTTGTCATTATTAAAACCATTGGACGATCTTCCTGCCTTCATTTCTTCACTAGATTGATATAGAGGATTAGCAATGCGGAAATTTTCTTTATCTCGTGGTTGTTTATCGTCAGGCATATGTCCCCTAAATTATATTAGTCTTTAATTTTTATCTAGCCCAACCACTCTGTTGTGAGCTAGGGGGCTGTTGTGGGCTAGGGGTCTGTTGTGGGCTAGGGGTCTGTTGTGGGCTAGGGGTCTGTTGTGGGCTAGGAGGGGTCTGTTGTGAGCTAGGGGGCTGTTGTGAGCTAGGGGTCTGTTGTGACCCAACCCTATTAACTTCTGCATATAATTTTTTTACGTCCTTACCGTTAAGTTGCGATGTCCAATTCGCCTTATTAGCTGGTTGTTCTGCCGTCTCTTGCCCCACTAATCTGACTGTATCAACTTGAGATGCTAGAGGAGTAGCATAAGTTGCTTCTTTCTCTTCAGGAATTTTATATAGCTGTCCTTCTTGCGAAAAAATATGCGAAACTTCTCCTTTTGCTGTTAATGTGTCTTGAGGTGAAGCATATAAACTATTTTCTGCTTGTGTGTATTTTGCATTATCTGCTGGTACTGTATATGTATTACCATCAGATCCCTTAATTTGATGTTCTTCCTGCTTCCCAACATGCTCAAATTTTTGCTCTGTAGTAGAAGACTTGGCTATAGAATTTGGTTGCGCATACAAACCGCTAAGTTCAACATATCCAACATCCTTATTATCTTGAGTCTTATTATCTTGAGCAGTAGTTTGCCCTTCCCTTACAGAATAAAAACTTGGGTTTGTAGCATAAATTTGTTGAGTTGAGGATTGAACAGTAGCATAAATATTTGTGCTTGCAGCAGAGGCAACCTGAGTTGTAGTTAGATCCCCAACCTTTGTTGCATTTGCATTATTATTTTTTCCCCAACTAAACGGATTCCACCAAGCCATAATTAACCCAAATTAATAATGTTTATGTTATAAAACTTATATTATACTGGCTAATCCTTAATTATTTATTAATAAAAAACTTCTTCAGCTAACTCACAATTTGCCCCTATTGCCGTATTATTGATAGTAATAGTTTTTTCACTTACAAATCTTAGTAAATAATGCCTTCCTCCTGCCTTAAACCCTGTACCAGACAGACCCATACCACCAAATGGTTGAACCCCAACCACAGCTCCTATCATATTGCGATTAATATAAATATTTCCAACATTAACTGAAGACGCTATATAATTATATTTGCGTTTTATTCTGCTAATAATTCCTAAAGTTAGTCCATATTTAGAATCATTAATTTGTTTTATAACATCGTCTATTTTTTGCCAATTATAACTTATAACTGCAATATTAGGCGCAAATATTTCTTCATCTAAATCTAAAAGCTTATTTATTTTGATTAAGCTTGGGGCAATAAATAACCCAGATTGCTCTAACTTATTATCTAGCTTTGACCTTGCAAGCAATTTATGTTGTTTGATAAGAGAGTTGATCTTAGCGTTTGCTTTATCATACGCTTCCTTATCAATTAACGATCCTATATCCGTACTTAAATCATCTGGATTAGAAATTTCAAGTGTTTGCATTGCCAAACTTAATGCTTTAACTAAACAATCTTCTATTTCTTGCTGAACAAAAATTACTCTACAAGCAGAACAACGTTGCCCACTACTATTAAACGCAGAGCTAATTATATAATCAACCGTCTGAGGAATTAATGCTGAACTATCAATAATCATTGCATTAATTCCTCCAGTTTCTGCAATAAATGGAATCAGTGCTCCAGTCCTATTTGCAATGACCTTATTAATATTTTCTGCCGTTTTTCCAGAGCCAGTAAATACAACCCCTGCTATTTCATTACTAGATAAAATATATTTTGATAAATTTCCGCCACTTGTAATTAAGAGGCTTAATACATCAGTTGGAATGCCTGCCTTATGCATTAATTCAACTAAATATGTTGCAACTAACGTTGTTTGATTGGCTGGCTTTGCAATAACACTATTACCCGTAACTAACGCTGCAATTACCTGACCTACAAATATTGCTACAGGAAAATTCCATGGACTAATACAAACAAATATACCCCTTGGAACTAAATATAGTTTATTTTCTTCTCCAATTGGAGAAGGTAAATTATCATGATTTTCCATTATGTTATTTGCTATATTAGAGTAATAGTGGCAATAATCTATTGCCTCTCTAACCTCTGCTAAAGCATCTTTTGCCGTCTTACCAGCTTCTTTGATTAACAGAGAAATAATTTCAAATTTATTATTTTCTATATTCAATGCTATATTATTTATAATTTCACATCGCTGTTTAGAAGATATTTTCTTCCATTTATCAAAACCTTGTTGTGAATATTTTATAGTCTTATAAAAACTTTCTTCACTTAGTAAATTAGCTGTACCAATTTTTTCATTTATTTTATAAGGCTTAAATTTATCAATACTTAAATCTGAACTTAGCTCCTCACCATTTATTATGCTATAACTTCTATATTTTTTATTAGAGAAATGGCTTAACTGATTTAATAAATTTATAGTTTCTACTCTAT
This sequence comes from uncultured Rickettsiales bacterium, assembly GCA_964616845.1. Lineage (GTDB taxonomy): Bacteria > Pseudomonadota > Alphaproteobacteria > Rickettsiales > UBA6187 > CAYZBM01. The sequence goes on from CAZTUN010000006.1 coordinate 30,730, forward strand.
TACCAAAATCCATTCCTAAGGAATTTTGCCAAGCTTTATAAATATCTTTTGGTAGGGGTAACTTCTCAATTTTATCTTGTACAATCTTTTCACTAACTGGATTTATGACTATTTTTTCTACCGCTAGGTCTTTCTTCCCTACTAGGTGAATAAACGAACTATTTGCACTATTTTCTATTAATCTTCTGATCAAATAAGGTAATAACTCCTTATATTCTCCTATTGGCGCATATATCCTACATTGATATTCTTTTAACATTTTCTTATGAATTTTATGCCCCATTCCAAATAACAACTGAAATTCAAATTTTTTATGACCTGCAATTTGTTCAATAGCCGCAATGGTATAAGCATTATGAGTAGCAAATTGAGGATAAATATAATTTTGATAATTCAATATTTTTACCGCACATGCTAAATAAGAAATATCTGTGTATTCTTTTTTTGTAAATACAGGATAGTTTATCAATGCTTCTACTTGAGCAGTTTTAATCTCATAATCCCAATATGCTCCTTTAACTAATCTTATTGGTATAATTTTATCATACTTACTTGCTAAAAAGTGAATAAAATCAATAATGTATGACGCCCTTTTGTTATATGCTTGTACAGCTAAACCTATTTTATTGTAGCCTTTGCATACTGGATCTTCTAATAGCTTTGTAAAGATTAGTAACGTAAGATCTAATCTACTCGATTCTTCTGCATCAAAAGTAATTGCAACATTATTTTGCTTTGCAGCAAGTATCAATTTTTGTAAATATGGAATGATTTCTTTTATAACTAAATCTTTTTTTAACCATTCTAACCGTGGGTGTAATGCGGATAATTTTATTGATATAGCAGGATCTTTTTGATTAACTAGTTTATTAATTAAATTCAGATATTTATCAAAATATATTTTTGCTTCCTCATAAGATCTGGCTGCCTCTCCTAGCATATCATAAGAAAACTTAAATCCTTCTTTATTATAGCTTTTACTCTTTTCTAAAGCCGCATCAATATTTTGCTCTAATACAAAATGATCGCTAATTTTTGATATAGCTGTTTTTATAGTTTCTCTTACAAAAGGATCAGATAATTTCTTTATTATATCACCAAAACTAAATAACCTTTCTGCTAATTGCAATCCTATTGCTGATGCATTAACAAAAATAGATTTATCTTTACCAATATGTTTGCTCCAATTAGTTCCCTCTAATTGATCTTCCATAAATTCATTAGCGGTAGCTTTATCTTCGATTCTTATCAACCCCTCAGCTAAAGCCATTATAGCCTTACCTTCTTTGCTTGCAGGGCTATATTCATGGAAAAAACTATCTATTCCCCCTTTATCCTTATCATTTCTTAAAATATCTATATATTTTATAGCATTTTGAGAGATCTTATTATTAGGATATTTATTTTCTAGCAAATATTTTTGTAATTTTATTATTTCACTATTTTCATCAATAAAACTTTTACTACTAATAAAATCTAAGTAATTAATGACTTCTTTTTCCACAAAAAATCTCCCTTATATCTACCTGAATTATCATAGGAAAATAAATCTCAATATCTCTTCATAAAATAATTATTCTTTTCGTTAAGAAGTTAAGTTCTTTAGAAAAAATCTAATATATTTTTATTCTATCTTAACCTTGCAATCCAATAAGATAAATTTTAAAATAGAAATACCTTTCCCTCATATCAACTATATCGCAACTTAAAAATTATGACTACAAAAACCAGTAAAATAATAGAATTAGAAAAAAAATTTCTTGCACAAAATTATGCCCCACTTCCCGTAGTTATTACCAAAGCGAAAGGTTGTTATGCTTGGGATATAGAAGGCAATAAATACATAGACATGATGAGTGCTTATTCTGCTGTAAGCTTTGGTCATAATAATCCTCAAATTATCAAAACTCTTTCTACCCAAGCAAAGAAACTTAGCGTTATTTCTAGGGCATTCCATACAGATCAGCTTGCCGCCTTTGTTCAAGAGTTATGTTTAGTTTCTAAAATGGATAAAGCTTTACCAATGAATTCTGGCGCAGAAGCAGTTGAAACCGCAATAAAAGCTGCTCGGCTTTGGGGTTATAAACATAAAAATATTCCTCCTGAGAAAGCTGAAATAATTGTTGCCAGAAATAATTTTCATGGTCGTACAACTGGAATAATTAGTTTCTCAAGTGAGCCAGCATATAAAGAAAATTTTGCACCTTTTATGCCAGGTTTTAAAGAAATTGAATTTGCCAATAGTCATGCCTTGACTAAGGCAATAACTCCAAATACATGCGCATTCCTTGTAGAACCAATTCAAGGAGAAGCAGGGGTAATAGTTCCGCCGCAAGGCTATTTAAAGCAAGTACAAAATATTTGTCAAAGCAACAATATATTATTAATATTAGATGAAATTCAAAGTGGTCTAGGTCGTACAGGTAAAGATTTTGCTTACATGCATGAAATCGACAGACCTGATGGTCTTATTGTTGGTAAAGCATTAGGCGGTGGAGTATTACCTGTTTCTGCTTTCCTTGCTACTAATCAAGTAATGGATTTATTTAAACCAGGAAGTCACGGTTCAACCTTTGGTGGCAATCCTCTAGCCTGCGCTGTAGGGCTTGCTGCGCTTAAAATTCTAACTAATGGAAAGTTAAGTGAAAATAGTTTAAACTTAGGCAAATATCTTAATAACCTTCTGCTTAATATTAATAGTCCCGTTATAAAAGATATTCGTGGTAAAGGATTGTGGTTTGGTGTTGAAATTGATCCTAAATATGCTACAGCAAAGCAAATTTGTTATGATTTGCTTAGTGTAGGAATACTTACAAAAGATACTCATCACGTCAATATTCGCCTTGCTCCACCACTAATCGTTACTTCTAAAATTTTAGATTTAGTTATCCATAAATTTACAAAAGTTATTAAAAAATATGAAAAATAAACCTATAGAATTTATTAGCTATAATTGTGGTATTGGTGCAAAAAATGATGATTGTGCATTAGGTCCTGACTTGTTGAGGCAATCAGACTTAATTTCATCACTTGCTAAAATTGGAATTAATGCCCAATGGACTGAAAAATATATTTCTAACAATCTTGAAATGGCAACTATTTATCCTCGCAATCTTATCATTGATTATACGTTAAAATTACGCCAGCAAGTTGAAGCTGCTATAAATAAAAATCGTATTCCTTGCACAATAGGCGGTGACCATAGTATGGCAATAGGAACATGGTCGGCAGTTGCATTTGCTAATAAAATTTTTGACCGCATGGGTTTAATTTGGATAGATGCCCATATGGATGCTCACACTATTAGCACATCTAAATCTAAGGCATATCACGGCACTCCACTTAGTTATTTATTAGGATATGCCCAAGACGATATAACTTGCGTTACTGATGATTTGCGTGTCGTTGATCCAGAAAATATGGTTCTTATTGGCGTACGTAGTTTTGAACGAGCCGAATCAGCGCAACTACGAGAACTTGGTGTAAAAGTATTTCATATGAAAGATGTACAAAGTCTGGGTTTTGACAATGTTTTTACCCAAGCTAAACAAATTGCAATGCAAGGTACAAAAGGCTTTGGATTATCTATAGATTTAGACGCATTTGATACTAAATATGCTCCTGGGGTAAATACTCCTAAAAATCCAGGACTTATACCTGAACAAGTGCTTAATAACATAAAATCTATTGGGAAAGATAAGCTATTTCGTGGTCTTGAAATAGCAGAATTTAATCCTGTAAAAGATAAAAATAATTTAACTCTTAATTTAATAAAAGATATAGTACTCTCAGTATTTGCCTAACCTTATTCTATTAAAGCATAATTTTATAAATACAAAATAATAGCGAAATACATAAGGCTGGAGCAAAAGGAAATAGCTGTCCTCTTCCTAATTTCTGCCAAGATAATCCACATATTGTGCCAATAATTCCAGCTATAAATAAAAAGGTTGGAAACATAGTAAGTGGCATAAATAATCCTGCTACAGCAAAAAATTTTACATCTCCAAAGCCTAGACCTTCTTTCTTACGAATTAATTTATATCCATAATGAAATATTAATCCAATTGCAAAAGTAACAAAGAAATTAATAATTGTTTGTATTAAGTCGTAATGATTAAATTTTGCAAAAATTATCGCCAATATTAATAAACTTATTTGTAAACTATCTGGAATTATATAATGCTCTAAATCAATTACTGAAATTATCATTAATACAACTATTATAAGCCATATATTAATTATTATAAATATATCATTTGTTACAAGTAAACTAGTTACAAACAAGATGGCTGTGATTAACTCTATTATTGGATATCTTGCACTTATGTTAACTTTACAATAATGACATCTGCCATTGAACAATAAAAAAGAAAATAAAGGAAATAAATCAATTATACCTAATTTATGATGACAATTAGTACAATATGATCGTTTTATAAAAATATCTTCTCCTCGTGGTATACGATAACTTGCCATAGTAACAAAACTACCAAAAACCAGTCCAAGCAAGAAAGAAATTACCAGATATACAGTTTGCATTAAATACCATAAATTTATATTGTTGAACCATATACTAGCATGGTATTATTCTATTGGTATTATTTTTTCAGGTATGATTTAATATGTCTTTGCGTTCAGGTTTTTCTTTAACTGAATTATCTATTTCTTTAACTATAATAGCCATTATAGCAGGAAGTGCTCTTTCTGTAGCCTTAACCAGCAATGAAAATGCCTACAAAACTCAAACTCTAAATAAACTTGATAAAATTGAGAAAGCGCTGGCTGGATTTGTTATTCTAAATCACCGTCTTCCATGCCCTGCAAATGGAGTAACAGATGTTAATTCTTCTAGTTTTGGTAGTGAAGGTACAGTAAGTACTAGCTCTTGCCCTAACGCTAATTTTATAAGCGGCAATGTTTTTTCAGGAGTTGTTCCAGTAAGAACACTCAATCTGCCTGATGATTTTATGTTTGATGGTTGGGGACACAGAATAACTTACGCAGTTGACATTCAATTTGCCAATAACAATATCACTAATCAGTCTTGCGATGGAACAACTTCAAAAAAATGCTTTATTGAAACACTAGAAGATAAAGCATCGATAACTGTTAATGACGCAGCAGGTCTACCTCGTACCACTCATGCTACATATGCCCTAATAAGTCATGGTGAAAATGGTCATGGAGCATTTAGTAAAATCGGCAATAAAACAAGAGTAAATGCCTATATTAATGGTAATCCTTGGCGAAATAATCATTTTTCTGGTGAGCTTGAGAACTCACATTTATCTAATTCAGGAAATGATGAAGCTTATAACAATATCTTTGTTGCTAAAGACTTAATAAAAGATGAGGCAAATTTAAGTGAGTATTTTGATGATATTGTTAGATTTAAAACTAAATCTCAAATTGTTCAGGCAAGTTCATTAACAGGAGCAAAATATTTATTTTATGATTCTATCTGTAGAATAACTGCCGATATTATTAATAACCCTATCAATGATTGTAGCAATGCAAAAAGTGAATCTGACTGCACAAATTTTGCTATAGAAATTTATAATAGGTGTATTCATGACTAATAAAATTAAAATTTCTGGCTTTTCTCTAATAGAATTATCTATGGTATTGGCTATCATAGCTGTAACTTTAGGAGGAGCTTTAACTCTTGCTACGCAAAAAACACAAACAAGTAAAATAAATAATACAGAATATAAAATAGCTTTAATAGAAAATGCTCTCTCTGCTTATTTAATTAAGAACAAATCTCTACCCTGTCCTGCTGATGGCACAGCAATAATTAACAATACTAATAATAATCTTTACGGTATAGCAGGAACTGTATCAGAGCGTGGGTGTGGTTACAGTAATTTCAATGATGGAGCTTACGTTTATTCTGGAGTAGTTCCAACTAAAACACTTGGTCTTGCTGATGATATAGGAATCGACGGATGGGGAAGAAGAATCACTTATGCTATAGATTTTCGCTTTGCTAACAACAACATTACCAATGCATCTTGCAACGGAGTTACAAATACTAATTGCTTTCAATATACTAGTAAAGGTTCTATCACAGTAAATGACTCCTCTGGCAATCTAAAAACTAATGAGGCTGTTTATATCTTAATTAGCCATGGAAAAAATGGCTTTGGCGCATTTACTTATTATGGTAGTAAAAATAGAATCACCTTTGTTAAGCCTTACGATAATGATGAAATAACCAATACTGGAGATAAAAAACCTTATAACTCTATATTTATTCAAAAACCTACTACAGAAAGTTTTGATGACATAGTTCACTATAACCTCAAATGGCAGATAGTTAACGATGCTGGCGGCATCACAGACCCTAATTTATGTATTCCTGCTAAGAATGTTGTATTAAATGCAGATAATAATAGCTGCTTAGGAGCAACTAACTTAACCTCATGCCAAAGCCTTGCTGCTAAAATTAACTCTTTATGTCTTCAGTAAGAATATATATTGAACTAATCAATCTGAGTAGTCTGCCGTGAAAAAGTCTACGAGCCACTCTTAGATTAGGCTATATAATATTT